>JALWCU010000073.1 GCA_027015275.1 Bacteroidales bacterium
AGATGACAAATAACAATGGACAGGTAGTTGATCGTGCAGTTAAGTTCACTGGTGGGCTTTCTATGGGTATGAGCTCTGCTCTTGGTGCATCTTTTGCCCTGTCTGATAATCTTTCACTTTTTGCAGAATTTCAGGTAATGACTTTAGCTCATGCACCAGCCAAGGCTCATGTTGTCAAATATGAAGTCAACGGTAGTGATCAGCTCGGTAATCTAAAAGTCGAAGACAGGGAATTTGTTTTTGTTAGTAAGTATTCAGAGGACGAGAGTGCAGACCATCCAGACGACCAGCCAACTCAGTTATTAAAGTTCCGTTTTCCTATGAGTAATATGGGTTTGCATGTTGGCGTAAGGATGAGTTTCTAAGTTTCTGTATTTTACGGTATTAGATAGAAGGTCTTGTTGCTATTACAAAGCAGGAAGACCTTTTTTGTTGGCAAAAATTAGTTCAAAATCCGCTATTTGAATAGACGTTTTTATACCATTGATCAATATAAATTGGTCTAATAAGCCGTTAGGCTTGAACTTTACGTAGCCTTGTATGGAAATGAAAGGCTAAGATTAATAAACCTCAACCGTTATGTCCCGTAGGGACGAGCTATTGTTAGCGTTGTATGGCAATGCAACGCTTAGCGAAGTAAAAAACGGTCATTCCTACGGAATTTTATTTTTGGTGGATATTTCTTCACGGGTTTACATAAGGGTTTTCCCTACGGGAAAATATCAAATCCCTATTTAAACTGTTTAGATTAAATTCAATTCGTAAACGTTTTTATAGAAATTCGGCGCACGAAGCAGCCAAGTTTTGTATTTGTAGGGGTTCTTTAAACTTTAAATAATGCTATGTGAGTTGAGTTTGACGGCGGGAATAAGTTTATTAACTTTGATGATAGAAAACATTATAAGACTGTTTATTATGCTGAGACTAAGAAGTTTTGTTCTCGTATTTTTGTTGCTTTTTGCCCAGAGAGAGTTTGCGCAATCGCAGTCAGGTAAGGTACTGGGCATAATCCCACGCCCACAAAAAGTGGAGTGGCGCAATGGTTCGTATTCTTTCCCTGACAAAATTATGATTAGTCTGCCAGATACCACTGAGCAGGTTAGATTCATAGGACAATATCTGGCTGGGCATCTGAGATTGCTCAAAGGCAAAAAAGTAAGTGTGGTTTTCCGTCGCCATAGAGCAGATGTTTTGTTCAAGCTTCTTACGCAATATGACTCATTAATAGGTGATGAAGGTTATTATCTGTCTGTCAACAGGCATATTGTGGTAAAGGCTAATACTGTTAGTGGCTTGTTCTACGGCATGGAGAGCCTGCTCGAACTTTTGCCACCGCAGATTTATGGACATCAGCAAATCTCTGACAATCTGTCAATACCAAGACTTTTGATAACAGATTATCCACGGTTTAAGTATCGTGGAATGCACCTGGATGTAAGCCGGCATTTCTTCACGCCAGACTCGATAAAGCAATATATAGACTTACTGGCAATGCACAAGATGAATGTCTTCCATTGGCATTTGACCGATGATCAGGGCTGGCGTATTGAGATAAAGAAATACCCACGGCTCACGCAGGTAGGAGCATGGCGCAAGGAGACAATCG
>JALWCU010000074.1:0-5380 GCA_027015275.1 Bacteroidales bacterium
CATATACTCGAGACACTGGACCAAGGACAAGCCTTTCGTGAAGCACACAAGGGCGCAGTTCTTTTACATCAGGGAGAGACTTACATAGTCGAACAGTTTGACATGGACACCAGAATCATAACTGCTAATAAAAAAGATGTTGACTATTACACAGAGCCACTCAAGACATCCACAGTAAAAATACTCGAAACTGACAATAAAAGGCGTACTGGAAGCTTTGACTTGTTTTTTGGCCAGCTCGAAGTTACAGACAAATACGAAGCTTATAAAATCATGAAAGGTGATAAGGTACTGGGATACGGAGAGCTGGACTTGCCGGCAATGAATTTCCGTACAACAGGTCTGTGGTTCACTGTAAATCGGGATTTAATAGACCAGATATGGGAGCGGCACACCAAAAAGCAGGCGTCAATACCAATTCTTAAGAAAATGCCGATGTTCATTGATCCTCGCAATGAGATATTTGCCGGTGGCCTGCATGGCGTAGAACATGCTTTCATAGGCGTAATGCCTTTCCATGTGATGGCAGATCGCTGGGATATTGGTGGACTATCTACAATCAGTCATCCAGATACTGGCGAGCCTACAATTTTTGTTTATGACGGATTCGAAGGCGGTATTGGCCTATCGGAGAAAGCATTCCAGCTTTTTGAGAATATTGTGCAGATGACTTATGAGCTTGTCGCTGGCTGCGAGTGTGAAGATGGCTGCCCAGCCTGCATCATGTCCCCAAAATGTGGCAATGATAACCGTCCTTTGGACAAGCAGGCTTCTATAATGATTTTGGAATACATTGTCTCTCGACTAAAAAAGTAGTGTTTTGGGCGTGAAATAATGAAAAAGGCTGCCCCATACAGGGCAGCCTTTTTCATGTATCAGTTTTACCAGGAAACTACTCAACCAGAATGATATGAGAGTTGTATTTGATAGCTCCATCCTGGTCAACTGGTGTGAATTTACCCACGTCAGTGCATAGGAATTTGATCATGTATTTATGTGTTGCGGGCTCGTAAGTCTTGAAAGTTACCTCATAATAAACCGGAACTCCATTTATAACTGGCTGGGCATTGGGGAATTTGGCTTCAAGTAAAACATCTACTGCTTTGTCAAGTCTTTGCCATAATTCTTTTGTAGCCTCTTGGTCATCAGCCGGTAAGAGATTATCAGGGTCATTAGCGCGACGTGTAGTCAAACGCATATCGAAATTGCAATAATGTGAGCTTGCACCAAAATAATACTCTGTGTTTTTGTAAAGAGGATGCATGTATTCTGGCATATTATTTTTAACCCAGTCAACGATTATTTGATAGTCATCACAGCTCATTTCGAATTTTACAGTCGGATCAAAGACCCAGCTCTGACCGTTGTGGATATATTGTTCGTGTTTAACTTCCAGAGCGTTCCATTTTTGGCCGTCAAATGTGTAAAGATTATAGTGATGTTGCAGCCCACCGCTGTAATATTTGTAAAGCACATGAATTTGGTCTCCTTCGTGAGCATAAGGGAAGCGTTGAAGAAGAATTCTTGGAATGTAGAAATTAGGATCATAGGATGAAGAGAAATTGTGATACCGACCTGCACTACCGCCGATTGACTCATAGTCTTGGTTGCTTATAGTATATTGATTAGCTGGGACAACCCATCCACCATCATAGTATGCATACATTGTTGTTGTGTATGTATTGTCGCCATCATCGTATTTGTATAGAACAACAGCTTTGGTAATGCTTGGATTAGTATAAGCGCTGTCGAGGTAGTCTTGAATGCTACCAGCAGCTGGATTGTCAGAATCAAATGCACTTATTCCCAATGCGTCATATACAGACTGGGGTATGGTTATTTCTTCGTTTTGTGAGAAAATGTAGCTATGGTCGAAGTTATAAGTCAGTTTAGCAACAGAACCAGAGTCAAGAGCAGGGAATTTGTATGCCAGGAATGGAGGAATATACTTAGCAGCTGGTCGTGTGTCTGAAAATGACTTGTAAGTACCAATAGCCTTGCAGGCTGCCGAGTCCTGGGCATTCTGTGCTGCTACAAGACCAACGCTGGCAATGGCAGTATAGTCAGCGTCTGTCAGTGTATATGAAAAAGTCTTGGCAAACGGTTTTTTGGTAGCCTCAAGCTGTTTGTATATATCTGCCATAGGATTACAGCCCATCAGGCCGATAAGCAGTATTGTCAGTATAGGAATGAATATTTTTTTCATAGCAATATGATTTTTTGTTTTTTATTAAAAACTTTATTAAAAACCTAAGTAAAGGCAGGCTCCGTATAGGAGCTTGCCTTTTGTATTTTAGAAGTGGACTTTGAGAGAGAGAGTCCATGTACGACCAAAGCCAAAGAAGACATAAGAGCTGAGAGCATCGTGGCCGTTGCCGTCCAATGCGTCAGAGATATAAGTTGTGTTTAACACATTGTTTACTTTGGCATAAAGAGCTGCATTAAAGGTACCGAGCTTGAATTTGTATTTTGCACCCATGTCAAGCAAATTGTATGAAGGCACCTTCCATGCATCGCTACGATCATTAGGATTTGTACGATTCTCTACGTCAAAGTAAGCGTAAAGACGGCTGTAATAAGTCCAGTCAGAGCTGAGCCATAGTTTTGGAAGTGCTTCCCATTCCATACTCAAGGCAGCTGTTGTCTGTGCAGCATTACCAACGTGGATACCCTTGGCATAAACGGCTACTGTACCAATGAGATTTTGTTGTTCATCGTAAATATCAGCTTTTACGTCATTAGCCCAACGCCAGTCTCCCAGAGAGCCCATAGCGTGGATAGTGAGTTTCTGGAAAGGCTTGTAATGCAGTTCTGCTTCCAGACCTCTGTGAATGGCATCCAGACCGCGGATATTGGCAATAGTAGTACCCATTGTACGTACCATAGTCTTGTCTTTCCACAACGTGTAATAAGCATAAAGATTCAGGCGGATGTTGTCAGAGATATAGCCCAGTCCTGCGTCGCTTGAGAGAATTTTTTCTGGTACTGCACCATTGTTAACTTCGTTTGTGTAATTGAGGAAAACAAAACGGAACTGCGGTGGACGTGTGAAATAGCCGCCATTGATGAAGAAGTTGATTTTGCTTGTTATGTTGTAGTTCACACCACCTTTCACACTGTAGGTGAAGAATGAGATCATCTTACTTACCTGGTTGCCAGGCTTGTACTTGAAGTAATCTATACGCTGATCAAATGTCTCTACTGCCGAACCAGAGAGAAATGCGGAGAATTTGTTGTTCGGTGATACATATTCGCCCTGAAGGAATGTACCTGCCCAATAAACTAAACCAATGTTGTAATAATAAATCTTGTCGCCTACGTGGAGGGGCGTGTTAGGTGAGCGGTTTATATCAGCATTATCCAGATAATATTCGCCGCCCAACAGGTCAGAGATTTCTGTGTAATGATACCCTTTGTAATAACGTGCGTCGATACCAGCAGTAATGTTGATATTTCCGATCTTAGTATTCAATGAAGAAAGTATGCCGTACCAGTCATGTTCATTCTTCGCCATTGCTGCAATAACTTGTGCGCCAGTGAGTGAGTGATAGTTAATATCAATAGCAGAATCAATATCAAGCTGTCCTTCGGGGGTGAGCAGTGTATTGGCATACGGTAGCCCAGATGGGTATTGATAACGTAATAGTTGCTGCTGTGGTCCCATTATACGACGTCCGCCGCCACGGCCAAAGGAAGCGTAAATAGCGGTGTTTATCTGGGTCTTTGGACTGATTGTCCAGAAATCATTGAAGATGAACATTGGTTTGTGATACTGGTTGTATGCATAAGCACCACCCCATGGTTTACCATGACGCCAACCCCAGTCAGGGTTAAAGCGTATTCCATGATTATTATCGAGCCAGAAACTAATAGGACGTTTATAAGGACGCTGTATGTGCCACTGTGGTGCGCCAAAGCCCATGAAACTGATAGTGTGGTGTTTGTTAAACTTCTTTGCAACATCAAAGAAATATGTGTAAGCATTGAAGTTTGTGCCCATAATGTATCCATCACCGCTTGTGTGGCTACCACTGACAGTTACAGCCCAACCGCTTTTTAGCAGTCCAGTTGAGAGTGTGAAAGCAGTCTTTTTGTAATTATTATTACCCATGCTGTAATAGACAGAACCACCTTGACGAATATCGGTTGTTTTTGTCAAAATATTGATAGTACCACCGACAGAGGAAATGGCAAGACGTGAAGCGCCAAGACCACGCTGTACCTGAATATCGCGTGTTACATCTGCCAGTCCTGCCCAGTTGGACCAGTAAACTTTACCATTTTCCATGTCATTGACAGGAACACCATTAATCATCACAGCAAAGTTACGTGAGTCAAAACCACGCAGGTTGATACGTGAGTCGCCAAAGCCCCCACCTTGTTTTGTTGCATAAACACTAGGTGTTAACTTCAAAATCTCGGGGAATTCCTGGTCACTAAGCTTTTCGGTTATAGTAGATGTGTTAATTCGTGATACAGATACAGGAGTGCGACGATCTACAGCAAAGCTTGCGACAACTTTGACTTTTTCCAGGCCAATAGAGCTGCTTTTCATCATGATTTTACCTAGGTCAAGAACTTGCCCTTGCTTAGGTGCAATAGCCTTTGTAAAGTTTTGATAACCAACGAATGATACAATCAAAGTAGCTGGCTGTGCAGGTACTTTCAAAGAGAATTTACCATCCAAATCAGTGATTGTACCATTTGTTGTACCCTGGAGATAGACAGATGCCCCTACAATGGGCTCGCCTGAAGTCCCATCTACAACAACGCCTTTGACGGTCTGTGCAAATGTAAACTGAACCATCAGAAACAGTGAGAGAAAAAATACCAATATTAATTTTTTCATAATGATATATTTTAGAATTTGGGGCAATAAACTTACAAAATTTTTAAAATAATCGTTAATTTTGAGTAAAAAAATTATGGCATTTCTTGATATAGTTGCCCAGGATATTAGGCAGAAGCGTGATAAATGGGGAAAGTTTGCTTTAGTTTTTCCAAACGCCAGAACCATTAATTATTTCAAACGGCATTATGCACGACTAATAAATAAACCCGAAAAATTGTATATCTTTCCGTGGCAGCGATTCCTTCAGTCAGCATTAGGACTCGAGTCGGCAGGCAACATAGAATTGGTCTTTGTTCTTTACCAGGCATTTCGGGATGTGCTCGGAGAGAAAGAAATTTTTGCAAAGCTAAGTTTTGATGAGTTCTTTCATCTTGGTCAGACTATTCTTTCTGATTTTAATGAAGTAGATAATTATCTTATAGACCCGAGGCAGATTTTTGTTAATCTCTCGGATTTGGAGCGTCTTTCGGATAAGGAATTTCTCACGCAGGAGCAGCGGGAAGCAATTAGCCATTTCTGGAAACACTA
>JALWCU010000074.1:5390-6426 GCA_027015275.1 Bacteroidales bacterium
ACTATCGGGGTAAGGATGATCTCAAGTTTTTTCTGGAATTGTTCTCTAATCTGACAGCTATATATGAGCGTTTTCACAGCCGTCTTCTGAGTCTGGGACGTGTGTACGGCGGCATGCGCAATCGTCTGATTGTCAGTGAGCTCAGAAAAGGAGAAGATCTGTTCAGTCAGTGGGATACTGTGGCTTTTATTGGTTTTTATGCCTTGAGTGAGTCTGAGCTCGAAATAATGAATTTCATAAAGAAGGAGCATCAAGCACATTTTTATTGGGATTATGATGATTTTTATATGAAGGACCGTGAGCACGAGGCAGGTTTCTTTTTACATAAGAATATTCAGCTGCTGGGCGAGGAAGAAATAGGCAATCACGATAATTTGTTGCGCAACAAGAAAATAGATGTGGTCTCTGTGCCCCAGAATGTTGCTCAGACCAAGATTTTGCCATGGGCATTTGAGCGAATGGGCATACAAGATGATATGCAGAAGATTAAGAATACAGCCATAGTGCTTTTGGAAGAGAGCTTACTCTTCCCAGTGCTTTACTCACTGCCAGAGCAGGTTGGTGATGTGAACATAACATTACAGTTTCCGTTTTATCTGAGTTCACTGTATTCTTTTTTGGATAAATGGCTTTTCGTCATAGGCCAGTTTCTGCGCAATGGACAGATTTATTACAAAGATTTTCAGACTCTTATGAGTAGTGAAGTGATGCAGAAGTTTTTCGCCAGTTTTGTCGAAGAATTTAGCCAGACTTACAGGCATGACAAGAGATTGCTCGTTACATTTGATTTTGTCAAGGGCATGGCAGATGCTGATATTTTATTTGGTTTGGAGAAAAAAGACGGCATGGGGCTGATAAGTCTTGCCCTGAAGCTTGTTTACAGGGTTTATAAAAATGCTGATGATTTTGAACGGGAGTATATTTATCACATACACAGTCATTTGCAGAGCTTGAAAAAACAGTTACATGAGCTAAAGGTGGATTTTAGTGCTCAGACAATGATTTCTTTGCTAAAGCAGATTTTTTATTCTATACG
>JALWCU010000074.1:6436-15692 GCA_027015275.1 Bacteroidales bacterium
GCCGTTCGAGGGGCAGAAGCTTGATGCTTTGCAGATTATAACGATCATGGAGACCAGAAATCTGGATTTTGAAAATGTGATTATTCTCAGTGCTAATGAAGGTATTTATCCGCCAATAAAGCGCAGTCAGTCATTTTTTCCAGAATTTATTCGTGCTGCATACCATTTGCCAATATTGCGTTAT
The DNA here is from genome assembly GCA_027015275.1 of Bacteroidales bacterium. GTDB lineage: Bacteria > Bacteroidota > Bacteroidia > Bacteroidales > S143-33 > S143-33. The sequence continues at coordinate 6,621 of JALWCU010000074.1, forward strand.
CAAGATTCGTTGTACAGTTATTTTTTCTATCGTCTGTTGCAGCGGGCAAGTCATGTAATGCTGGTTTATAATTCTATTACCGATAGTGGCGTGGGAGGTAAGAGCAGGTATATTTTGCAACTGGAGAAAGAGACCAGCCTTATAACGGGTCATCATGTTTTCACGGACACGCTATCTTTGCCACAAGAAGACAAGGACGAAGAGATGACTGGATTGCCTGAGCCAATGAAAGCTTTATCTGTCTCTGCCATAAATACTTATATTGCTTGTCCAAGGCAGTTTTTTTACCGTTATATTGCACGGCTCGAGGCACCAGAGGATGAGAATATTTTAGAGATTAATGAGGCAGATTTTGGTTCTGTAGTGCATCGTTCATTGGAATTACTTTACAATGACCTGAGCCAGAGAACAGATAACCATATAACCGAGCAGGATCTGGTAGCAGCCAAGAAAGAAGTTGAACAATATCTGGATAGGGCTGTTGAAGAGACCGAACTCAGGTACTTTTATAACAAAGGATTCTTCACAATAATACGGCGGTCAATGCAAGAATATGTTCTGAATGCTTTGGAATATGACCGTGGATATGCGCCGTTTAGCATTGTTTCGTTGGAGAGAAGCGCAGGTAAATACAGGATTAATTTTGATCTGGGAGACAATAAGTCTGTACAGCTTTATGGCATAATTGACCGTATAGACCGCAAGGATAATGTTATTCGTGTGATTGATTATAAAACCGGACAAAAGTATACGAGTGTTAGTAATATGGATAAGCTTTTCGCTCATGACCACAACAAGGAAGTCTTCCAACTGTTGTTTTACAAGCTTTTGGTCAAAGACCTTTTTGATGATGCCAGTGTGGTGCCTGTGCTTTATAGCCTGCCGTTGTTGCGTGATAAGTCATATTCGGGCTTTATAAGGATAAATAGACTGGATATAATGCCTGAGACTGTGGAAGTGCTTGATAACCAGATTATGCCAGAGTTTGAAGAAAATTTGCGGGCATTGGTCAAGAAGATTTTGTTCGAAGACAAAACTTTTTCACCTACACCCAGCGATGAAGCATGTAAATATTGTCCTTATGCAGAACTGTGTGGGCTCTAAATTTTAGTTTTTTATTTGGCTAAATTAAACGTAATTTTAGACGCAGAAAAACTGCAAATCATTTTTCATGATGAGAGGAAAAAGTTTGGTTTCTATCGCAGACCTTACCCCAGATGACATTTTGCAGATTGTTGAGTTGAGTGAATTTTTTGAGAAAAATCCACAGCCACGTTTGCTGGATGGGCATGTTGTAGCAACGGTTTTTTATGAGCCTTCGACGAGGACAAGACTGAGTTTTGAGACAGCAGTGCAGCGTCTGGGCGGACGAATCATTGGTTTTGCCGATGCCAAGACATCAAGTGTGCGCAAGGGGGAGAGCCTGAAAGACACTATCTTGACAATAGCCAATTATAGTGATTTAATCGTTATGCGTCATCCACTCGAGGGCAGTGCACGTTATGCAGCTGAGGTATCACCGGTGCCTATTGTTAATGCAGGAGATGGCGCCAATCAGCATCCCACACAGACTCTGCTCGACCTTTATTCCATTCAGAAGACACAAGGACGGCTGGATAAATTGAATATTTTTCTGGTAGGTGATCTAAAGTTTGGCCGCACGGTTCATTCGCTTATAATGGCTTTGTCGCATTTTAGCCCCAGGTTTGTGTTTATTTCTCATCCAGATTTGCGTTTGCCAAGGGAATATATTCTTTTCTTGCAAAATAGAAACATCCCATTTCGAGAGCAAACTGATTTCTCAGGGCTCGAAGATGCTGATATACTTTACGTTACACGTGTGCAAAAAGAGAGATTCTCTGATCCTATTGAATATGAAAAGGTTAAAGATTTTTACCGTTTGACTTTGGACATGTTACAGGGCACTAAGGATAATCTAAAGGTTATGCACCCATTGCCACGAGTGGATGAGATAGCCAGTGATGTGGACAGCAGTCCCAAAGCATATTATTTTCAGCAGGCGCGTAATGGCGTCTTTACACGTCAGGCAATAATAGCCAGGATACTTGGACTAAAATAAATTCTTATGTTATGAAGCGTTTTTTGTTGTTTTTTGTCATAGCAGGTCTTTTGCTCGGTTGCTCAAAAAAAAAGGTAACTAATACGAACCCGCAAAAGGTTATTGACAGTATTACACGGGTAGCAGCCCACAAAAGAGATACTGTCAGGGAAGAAGACTATAGTTCTGCTGTAGAAGTAAATAGACCGTCTGTTATTTTCTTTATGCCAGATTTTGAAGAACAGCAGCGTGATTATCGTTTCTATGGTTTTTATAGCAAATTCCAATTGGAGCAGATATTTCGTGGATTCCGTCGGCTATATGAAGTAGCAAGGCCAGAGTTGCTCAAGGATAGCATAAATACTATGTTGACTTATCATTGGAAGTTTCGCATACTCACAGACAGCGGATATGTGGATTTTGACCGCAAAGAGCAGGGCGAGCTAATGGGGTTTATCTTGGCAGATACACATAGTCAACCACAGATTTTTTATGGACTTTATCGCATCAAGGATTTTCAGCAGCTAATACAGAAATATTTTAATATACCTGATTTTCAGCTAAAACAGATTTATCAGCCTACACAAGCCCAGCCTATCCAGGGTAATCCTTAAAATCTGAAGGTTTGTGCCTGGTAAATATTATTTATCCGTGTGTTGTTCAGAAGCAGCCTGTGTTTGTTCGTATTTTATTGTCCACCAAGCACCTATATAGCTCGATAAATAGCCAATTAGTGAACCTACCACAATGTCTATCAAAAAATGTTGGGACAAATACATGCGGGAATATGCTATTAGCACAGCCAGCAGAAGATAAAGCAATTGTACCCATTTTTTGTTGCTTAGGAATGCCAGGAAAAATAGAATTGCAAAGGCTGTTGCACTATGTCCAGACGGAAAAGAGTTATACAGATGTATGTGTACGCCTTCTATCAGATGAAGATGATAATCAGGGACGAATAATTCAAAATATTTGACAGGCCGCACTTGATGTGCCGTGTGCTTTATGAGTTGTACAAAAAAATTGAATACCAAAGCCGAGAGAAGTAATCCGCCAGCTTGTCGTTTGTAGATGATTGCTAGAATAGTGAGAGCCAAAACCAGTGCCCACCCACTACCCAGATATGTTAGGTATTTGAAGAAAAAGTCAAGTGAGGGGCTATTGAGCTTGTTTATGAAAATATGAATCTGCACACGTGGATATAAAAATAGTATTATAGCACTGATTATTAACAAAATGAAATACGTAAGGCTAAAAGTTTTTGTTCTCAGATAAATTTCTTTTATAGCATTCATTTTAATAACTTTGGTATATAGTAAACTCGGACAAAGCTAAGAAAATGGTAGTAAAATTTAGCGATTTCAATGACTTATTTCGTACTCGTCTCTATGGTAAGATACAAGAGATTGAGCAGCAGACCCTTGCGGAAGTTGTGGTTATAATTCGCTCTTCGTCTGACCGTTATCATGATGTGGCTTTGTGGTCTGGTTTTGTCCTGGAGACATGTGTTGCGATGTTTATGCTTTTCTCGCCAATTTCATTTGACCCGTATGTTATCTCGTTTGCCACGTTGCTTAGTTTTTTGCTTGGCTACTTGTTAGTGCAGGTTTTGCCGCCGCTGAAACGGATTCTTGTGCCCCAGAAACGAAAGAAAAGGGCTGTAGAAATTTATGCCCGTGCAATTTTTCAGAAGGGCAGAATACATTACACCCGCGAACACACAGGGCTTTTGGTTTTTGTATCAGTCTTTGAACGAATGGTTTATCTGGTCCCGGATGTAGGATTGACTACGGCAATACCTGAGCATTTGTGGCATGAAGTAGAGGAAAAATTTAATGCTATTTTCAATGGTGATGATTTTGTTACAGAGGCATTGTTGCGTGAGCTAACAGAGCTAAAGATTTTGCTTAATAAATATGTTCCGCCAGTTGATGATGATATTAACGAAATACCCGATGATTTGAAAGTTGAATTATAAACTATTTTGCCATGAAACGTCGTAATTACAAAATAATTTTCCTGACGCTTTTGCTTGTTGTTTCTGCTATGGTTGCTATTGCCCGCCCAGGTGGTGGACATAGTTTCAGCGGTGGCGGTTCGTTTGGCGGTGGCTCTTTTGGTGGTGGCGGCGGCGGTGGCTCTCTGCTTTATTTATTGTTTTTGCTGCCACCAGAGATAAGCATTCCGCTGGTGATAATTATTGTTTTGTATGCAATGCTACGTCGTGGTCAGCCAAAAGAGGATTTTACAATGGCTTCGACGCCCACGCATACCAATTTTTTGAATAATTCCCTTGTGGTTTCGCGGCACCTATCCCAGCTAAAGGCTCTGGACAGTAATTTTTCACGAGTGCTGCTGCTGGATTTTGTTTCATCTTTGTATGTTAAATTCTATCAGTATCAGGATAATAAGCACCAGCTTAAGGCTCTGAACCCGTTTTTTGACCCGCAGTTGCTTAGCCGTTTTCTCTCTGATCCAGTGCGTTTTAGTATTAGTGAGGTAGTCATTGGTGGAATGAATATAGAGCGTGTAACTATTGCAGACAAGGTGCGTGTGCATATTAGGATAAAGTCCAATATGACAATACAGGCCGAAGGTAAGGCTATGCGGTATATTGTTGATGAGCGTTGGACACTGGAGAGGGACAGGAATGTCTTGTCGCCAGAGCCTGAGAAAATGCACACAGTAACCTGTCCTGCCTGTGGAGCACCAGCAGATTTCAATGATTCTGGTTATTGCAATCATTGCGGTACTCTTGTTGTGCCGGGCAAGATGCAATGGGCTGTTGTATCGCGCAAGGTTTTTGATTTCTCTGTGTTTGCCACGCAGTCTATGCTCACTTATGCCCAGGAAATGGGGACAGATTTGCCAACGATTTTTGATCCATATTTACAAGCCAAGCAGAGCCAATTTGCACAGATACACGGCCTTAATTGGCAAGAGTACGAACAGCGTTTTGTTAAAATAATAGTAGTTCCATTTTTCGACGAGATTTACAAGGCATGGTCGGATTTGCAATGGAATAAGGTACGGCATCTTATTTCGGATCGTCTATGGGAATCTTATCGTTTCTGGATAGATGCTTATCGTTCCCAGGGTCTGCGCAACATGCTGGACGTCAAGGTGGAGAGGGTAGAAGTGGTCAAGGTAGAGATTGATTTATTCTACGAAGCAATCACAGTAAGGATTTTTGCCAGTGGCTTGGATTATGTTGTTAATAAAATGGGTAAGGTCGTGGCTGGTAACAGTCGCAGGCCAAGGCGTTTTAGCGAGTATTGGACGTTTATCCGCCGCTCTGGCGTAGAAAAAGATCAAATAGACTTGCAGCATTGCCCGGCTTGTGGCGCGCCAGCCGATAGGATTGGCCAGTCTGGTGTGTGCGAATATTGCGGAAATAAGATAACATGGGGCGACTTTTCGTGGATATTGGCTATAATTACGCAGGACGAGGAATATCGCGGGTAAAACAGCAGAGAAAGTTTACGTTGTCTGCTTGCGAGCTTTCTTCTCTTCCCACAGATAGAAAGCCTTGAGCAGGGAATAATAGCACATGGCACACGATACAATGAATCCAGGCATGAGGTCTAATAGGCCAAGCTTAATGATGTAATTTTTGAAAAATGCCATCAGAGGGCTGAGCAATACACGTCTGATGCCCAGGCTTTTGCCATGGGCAGCAGCGTCCTGTGCCCACAGACGAGCATATCTGTTTAGGCGCAGGACAAGGTCATTTATATCGCGGAACGAATAGTGCAGTAAATAGCCTTTTAGTCTGGCAGTTTTGCCTTTGATTTTTAGCAATTCATGTACGCTCTGGCCAGTCCAGTGCGGTGAAGCATCACGTCTAACCAGCCGTAGCTGGCGGTCTGGGTAAAGAGCATGTCGTAGCTCTCGTCCCAGAAAAACCGTACGCCGGTTGATGAAATAACCATCTGCCCATGGCTGAGTAATTGCCTTGATTATCTGGTCTTTGAGCTTTTGAGTAACAACCTCGTCGCCGTCAAGGCTCAATATCCAGTTCTGTGTGCATTTGTCAAGTGCAGAGTTTTTTTGCCTGCGAAAGCCTTTCCAGTCTTCCTCGTAAACCTTGGCTCCTAAGGAGCTGGCTATCTGTCGTGTGCGGTCAGTGGAGTGTGAGTCTATGACGATTATTTCCGAGGCAATGTCTTGCACGGCTTTCAATGTGCGTTCGATATTTTCTTCTTCGTTGTATGTAATCAAAGCAACGGATAAAGGCAGCTTGTCCATCTGACCATTATAATTTTACCGTGTCATATCAGTGAGCACTCTGACAACTTCGGGAAGATACATGTCTTTTTGCAGATTATTAACCCATGCCTGATAGCGTATGCGTGCCAGTGTGTCTGTCTTAAAACGCTGTTTATCAGCCTGAAGAAGCTGGATAACAATATCTTTCTTAGCACGGCGCAGGGCATTAAATGGTTTGCTCTCTTTGCGGCGCTTGTCAAGCTGTTTGCGGTATTTGTCGAGCTGAAGTGTAACAGTAGATTGTGCTTGGGATTTCTCTAAGATATGTGCATATTGTGTAATGATTCTGAATGTAGAGTCTTTTTGTATCTGTTCCTGGGCTTTTTCCTCTATTTTTTTGAGTCTATAATCAGGTTTCCATACTGTATATTTTGCTGGTTTAATCTTGTCCCATGGCAGGGGATAATCTTCCTGTCTTTCGCCTGTTTTAATGAACATAAACTGGTCTGGCACGATGATGTCAGATGTAACTCCTTTGAGCTGGGTAGAACCGCCGTTTATGCGGTAGAATTTCTGGATAGTTATCTTCAGTGCGCCCAGAGGTTTGAGAGCTTTGTTAGTTACGAACTGGTCATAATTCAAGATGTTTTGCACAGTGCCCTTGCCGTGGGTGTGTTTTGAGCCCATAATGATTGCTCGGTGATAGTCTTGCATAGCAGCTGCAAATATCTCGGATGCAGAGGCGCTAAATTCATTGACCATGACGAGCATAGGACCTTTGTATAAAATCTTACTGTCTGGGTCTTCGAAGACTTTAACATTACCTTTGCGGTCTCGTACCTGTACTATTGGTCCTTTGTTGATGAAGTAACCAGCTATTTTTATCACGTCGTCCAGAGAGCCACCACCATTGTTTCTCAGGTCAATAATGAGTCCGCTGATATGTTCTTTTTGCATTTTTTCCAGCTCCTTTTTCACGTCTTTATAAACACGGCGTCCATTGGGGTTATTGAAATCTGCGTAAAAGCTTGGGAAATATATATATCCATAGCGTTTTTTGCTACCAGGTAAAGATAGTATGACTGAGCGAGCATAAGTTTCTTCTATAATCACAACGTCACGGATAATGGATATTTCTTTGATTGTGCCATCGACTTTGCGAACGGTCAGTCGTACCTTTGTGCCTTTAGGCCCGCGGATTAATTGGACTGCGTCGTCCAGTCGCCATCCCACAATGCTAACGGGTGGTTTATTGCCTTGTGCTACTTTGAGAATGGCATCACCCACTTCCAGCTCACCTTCGCGCCAGGCTGCTCCTCCTGGAATGATTTTGACTACTTTTATTTCACCATTTTTGTATTGTAGAGTAGCGCCAATACCCTCGAGTTTGCCAGACATGTAAATATCAAAGTCCTTTTTTATTTTTGGGGGCATATACTCTGTATGTGGGTCAAACACTGCTGTTATGGAATTCATGTATAGGCTAAACCAGTCATTGCGATTTAGTTTGTCCATAAATTCAAACCAATTGTCATATTGTTTCATGACTTCCTTGCGAGCTTTGGCTTCGAGTATTTTGACGGGTTTGAGCTTTACAGTATCGTTTTTTTTGTGCGCTTTCTCCTGATTTTCTATATATGTGTTTAGACGGATAAGTGTCTCATATTTAAGGATTTTCCTCCAGCGTTCCTTGAGTTCGTTTGTGTCCTTTGGATATTGGAGTTTCTTGGCATCTAATTCTATACTGTCGTTTTTGGTAAAATCAAATGGTTTGGACAGTATCTGTTTGTAGAATCCTTTAACCTGGGAGTAGCGTTTCTGGTATGTCTCTATAACAGCGTCGAGAAAAGAAAAGTTTGAATTGCGAATGAGATCATCGATTAGATATTTATATACGCTAAGGTTCTCAATATCAGACTGTGTGAAGAATCTTTTACCTGGGTCGAAGTTTTTTATAGTTTCCTTGAATATTTCGGCGGATAATTTATCATCAAAGGGCTTGGGATGATAATGCACTTGCTTGAGGGCTAGATAGGTGAGGCTATTAATGACCTGTTCTTTTTGGTCTGCTGATTTTTTTGAGTTTGTGAATACCAGGACTAATAAAACAAGTGCACCGGTAAAGACTAAAATGTTGATTATAGCAAAAAGTCTCTTTCTTTTGATCATCATTGTCTTGAAATTTAGAATTTAATAGTTTGATTAATATATATATCTATTGGTACTTTAGCCTTGTTAAGGTTATTGACCAGTTCTTGCAAATCTGTTGAAATATATTTATTACTCAAAATTAATTTTTTCATAGAGTCGTAGTCGCCATTGCCTTGGATAATAAGTACCTTGCTGAGCATATTTCTGATAGCATCTTTCATTGTGTCATAATTAATGACAATCTGGCCTGTTGGAAGAAATGTTAGTGCTTCTTTTTTGTATAAATAATTGATAATTATCAGATTGGCCAGACCATAATCATTTTCACTTCCCCAGCGAATTCCTCGAATCAGGTTAACAACGAATGTGTAGTAATATTCTTTCATTGAACCTGTTAGTTCACCTACGCTATGTAATTTTTCGGCGAGGTAAAGTACCATGAGGTAATTTTTTATGTAATTACTTACAGTATAGGTTTCTTTCAGAGCCTGACGTACGCTACCTTTATTGTCAATAGTGTTTCTTATACCTAGTGAATTGCCTATTTCGTACAAAAGTGTAATATCCTGAAATGCCTGGGGTGTAATATATTTAGCCTGACTCTTAACTATGACAAGTTTTATGAGTGGTTTTATAACTCCTTGATATTTAGC
>JALWCU010000075.1 GCA_027015275.1 Bacteroidales bacterium
CAAGTACACCAGCAACCCTCAAGAACTCCGGTGTAAAGGTAACGTGAACCCTATACTTCCCACGGCCACTCAACACTCTACTCCTCTACACTAATACTCATCAAAACACTGTCAGGCCCAACCCTATCCCCCTTAGAAACATAAACCTCCTCAACAACCCCCCTCACAGGAGAATCAATAGAAATAACAGCCTTCTCAATCTCAACATCCACCAGCGTCTCACCCCTATCAACACGGTCACCCATATCCTTGTAAACCTCCACCACAACACCACTCCAATCCCTTCTCCTAGGCCACAACTCCCTCGGAACAATAATACTCACAGCCACAGCAAACCAACCAACCAACAACGTTAACCCCAACCAACTATTATAATATTAAGCACAAAAACGCGGATCAGGCTTGGTGGAATTGATGTATTATGTCCGCTGATCCACGCGATTTTTGAGTATAGGATACTTCAATTCCATGGGTGGATAAAGATAAATACCACCAAGCCTTATATAACAACTATATATGCCTTCACAAGTATCCAACAAGGAATTGAGAGGATAGGTTTTCATCGCTACCAGAACTGTAAACGTCCAAGTATCCAACAAGGAATTGAGAGATGGCTGATACCTTATAAGAGCATGGTCAAGATAGTCGCAAGTATCCAACAAGGAATTGAGAGCCATTATTATCTTCCGCATGCTGGGAATGATTTTCAGGAGCAAGTATCCAACAAGGAATTGAGAGCGGGTTGATCATTGCCTGTAACCCCTCTCCGGTATGACATTGCAAGTATCCAACAAGGAATTGAGAGAAATATGCCACCATAGATAGTAGTGTTGCCCTATCAGCCCAAGTATCCAACAAGGAATTGAGAGTGGTCACGGCGACAACAAATCCATATAATGGGTGCTACAAGTATCCAACAAGGAATTGAGAGGGGCTTATCGTCCGCATAAGCTCCACGCTCAGTTCACAAGTATCCAACAAGGAATTGAGAGTTATCTCCCTGCTGGCAGGCTCATACCTGCCCATCACACTCAAGTATCCAACAAGGAATTGAGAGCATCCCTAGTCAGCGTGTCCCATACCCGCCTGCCGCAAGTATCCAACAAGGAATTGAGAGACAACACTTTGGAACACAATACCGTGGTCATCACTAGGCCCCAAGTATCCAACAAGGAATTGAGAGACTATTCAATAGGTCTGAAGGTAAAAGTGTACGGTTTCAAGTATCCAACAAGGAATTGAGAGGCTCTACCTCAAAGTTAACCGAGTCCTCGAGGAGGCTGCAAGTATCCAACAAGGAATTGAGAGTAGTGCTGCTTCAGCCTCTCCGTCTCCTCTCTCAGCTGCCAAGTATCCAACAAGGAATTGAGAGTCGATGAAATTTTCATCAACGATCCATACCATTCCTCCAAGTATCCAACAAGGAATTGAGAGACGGTAGTAGCGGAGGAACACGTCGGTGATAACCCCGCAAGTATCCAACAAGGAATTGAGAGTCTCAAGTTCTATTAGCTCTTGTTTTATCTCACCGCTCTTCAAGTATCCAACAAGGAATTGAGAGATTTTCGCGTTAGTATCGTTCACAGAGTAGTGTAGG
>JALWCU010000076.1:0-13916 GCA_027015275.1 Bacteroidales bacterium
ATTTCTCCCTTACATTTCCGCCTTTACCCGGTGTTATGAGAAAAATACTTGAAACAGGCGGTTTGGTTAACTATATAAAAAAATACGGCGATCTTGTTGTCTAATAGAAAACAAAAAATCCTCTCTATTCAGAGAGGATTTTTTTGTTTGATCTATCAATAAGTTTTATCTTACATTAAATGCATAATCGATTGTTGCAGATAAGATATAACCGAAGAAGGGAGTATTCCGAGGTATAATACTCCCGCTATGGCAAGACTTAACCCGAAAACATTACTCATATTATAATTTAATGATAAATTACTTTCTCCTTTAAAATAGAAATAAACAAGAACTCTTAAATAGTAATATGCTGAAATTGCACTGTTAATAACCGCAAGAATAGTTAACCCGTAAAGTTTGGCATTAATTGCTGCGGAAAAGAGATAGAATTTTCCGAGAAATCCAACTGCAGGCGGAACACCTGCCATTGAAAACATAAAAACACACATTGCAATTCCGAGGAAAGGATATTTTAATCCCACACCTTTTACGTCTTCAAGAGAGTTTTTCCCAATAGTGGCAAGTACGCTGAACGCTCCTATATTCATAAAAGCATAACCGAGTAGATAAAAAAGTATTGCCGAATTACTTATCTGTGTGCTTGCAACAATACCCACAAGCATATATCCTGCATGAGCAATACTTGAATAAGCAAGCATTCTTTTTATATTTGTCTGAGCAAGGGCTATAAGATTTCCGCCAAACATTGTAATTACGGCAAAAAATGCTATAATACCCGCATAATCCGAATGGTAAAAGTTAAATGAAGTGATGAATACTCTTAAAAAAGCTGCAAATGCCGCAGCCTTAACACCAGTTGCCATAAATCCGCTTATAGGAGAAGGAGCTCCCTGATAAACATCAGGAGTCCACATATGAAACGGAACAGTTGATATTTTAAACAGGAACCCTGTTGCTATAAGTGCAATGCCTCCTATTAACATAGGGTTATACCTGTATTCAGGATAAATTTTAATATAATTAAAAATTTCTTTTAAATCAAATGTACCTGTGCCTCCATATACAAGAGCCATACCGAAAAGAAGAAATGCAGCGGAAAAAGCACCGAGTATAAAATACTTTATTGCTCCTTCAACACTTTTATCGTCTTTTCTTTTGAATGCTGCGAGACAATAAATGGATACTGACATCATTTCAAGTGCAATGAATATCATTATAAGGTTGGTGGAAGATGCCATTAACATCATTCCCACTGCTGCAAATAAAATAAGAGCATAATATTCTCCGAGTTCCAATCCGTTCTTCACGGTATAATTCATGGAAGAGATAATAGTTAAACCTGCAATTATCAATGTAACGACTTTAAAGAAAAAAGCGTAACCGTCAAGAACCACCATATGGTTAAAAGCGGATATATCTTTCCCGTATAAAGGGATAAGAACCAAAAAAGAAAAAATAATTCCGATAATTGCAATATATCCGTTGCTTGAATATTTGGTTTCTTTACCTTCCGAAAATACACCGGCTATAAGCACTACCATTGCAAATATTGTAAGAACAATTTCCGGCAGTATAACAATTAACTTTGGGTCAGCCAATGTTTTAAAATCTATCATCTCTTCCTCCGAATTAATATTTTATTATTATTTATTATCTATTATCATTGAAACCGCATGTCCGGTTTTAACAGTATTAATGAAACTTACCGTTGTATTGTTAAATTTTTTGATGAAGTATTGTGGAAATATACCCATTACAAAGATTAATATAATCAACGGAATCATATACCCGAATTCCCTAACATTCATATCGGGAAGTTTTTTATTCTCTTCCTTTTCAAGAGGCCCGAAAAAAGACCTTTGATACATCCAAAGTATGTAAATTGCGCCGAGTACGGTTCCTGAACATGCTATTACAGCATAGAAAATGTTTGCTTTGAATATTCCGATGAATAACAAAAATTCACCGATAAAACCGTTGGTTCCGGGTAGTCCCACTGAAGCCAACATAGCTATCATAAAGAATGTTGCATACAAAGGCATCTGTTTTGCCAAACCGCTGTAATCTTTAATTTGTCTTGAAGCACTTCTTTCAAATAAGATTCCGAGGAGCAAGAATAGCGCTCCTGTAACCACTGTATGGTTTAACATTTGAAATATTGCGCCTTGAACTCCTTGAGTCGTAAGCAAATACATACCGAGAACAATAATTGCAAGGTGAGCAACAGAAGAGTATGCAATTAGTCTCTTCATATCTTTCTGAACAATTGCAATTAAAGAAATATAAACCACAGCAACAAGAGTAAGTGTGGCTATAACAGGTGTAAATCTCATGGCAGCTTCCGGGAAAAGCGGCAATGCAAATCTGTAAAAACCGTAAACACCCATTTTCGAAAGCACTGCTGCAAGAAGGACAGTACCTGCTGTCGGTGCATTAACATAAGTATCAGGCTGCCACGTATGGAAAGGAATCAAAGGAACTTTAATTGCAAATGCAACAAAAAATGCAAGAAACAAAAGCATCTGTTTTGATGCGGGTATACTCATATTATACATACCGAGTATTTCAAAATTACCTTTACCGTTTAACCAATATAAGGTAAATATAGCAACAAGCATTATAACACTGCCTGCCATGGTATAAATATAGAATTTAAGGGTTGAATAGATTCTTTTGTAATCTCCCCAAATTCCAATTAAAAAGTACATAGGTATCAACATAACTTCCCAGAAAATATAGAACAGAACAAGGTCAAGGGCAGCCAATGCTCCTATTACACCTGATTCGACAAAAAGGATACATAAAAAATATTCTCTCACATATTTCTTAATATTCCATGATGCAACGAGACAAATTGCAGTCATAAGGGTGGTTGCGGTAATAAGATACATACTAACTGCATCTACGCCGAGATAATATTGAATACCCAATGATTTTATCCATTGATACTTTTCCACGAATTGGAATACCGCTCCGTTACCGCTGTAACAGAAAAACAATACCAATCCGAGAATTAAATTCATAAACCCGAAAAAAGAGGCTATTAATTTCACACCACCATCGTTATCCCTTTGAAATCCCAATAGTGTAATAGCGCCTGCAAGCGGGAGAAAAATCAAAATTGTTAATAAATGATTTGTAATTATTTCCATATTAACACCCCTTTAAAAATTTAAGAAATATGTAACTGTGATAACTATACCGAGAAGCACTCCAACAGCATAAAATTGAACAGAACCGGTTTGAACGAATCTTAGACCGCATCCAATTCCTCTTACAATATTTGAAACACCTTTCACTATGCCGTCAACAATTAATTCGTCCCAAATCATCCATAGAACAGAGCCGAGAAAATGACCCGGTTTTTCAAAAACAGCTTCGTATATTTCGTCAATATACCATTTATTGTAAAGTAATTTATGGAGTGTGGGATATTTTTTAACGAGATTTTCAGGAATACTTTTGTTCTTCATATAGAAGAGATATGCAACGTAAATACCGGCTAATCCCACTAATACGGCTATAATCATAAGAAAATATTCTGTTCCCGCAGGTACATGATGAAAAAGATTTTCAGTTTCTATTCCGCCGTAACTGAAAGAAGGTTCCAAAAATGATTCTATCCTGTTTGAACCGCCTAATAAATGAGGAACACCAATGTATCCGCCAATTGCAGATAAAACTGCAAGTATTATCATAGGTACGGTCATTGTTGCAGGTGATTCGTGTATATGTTTTGCCACATCAGGTTCAACTCTGCTTTCACCGAAGAAAGTCATGAACAACACTCTGAACATATAAAAAGCTGTTAATCCTGCTGTTACAGTTCCAAGGAACCATAGGAAATAGTGTCCCGATGCAAAGGTTTTACCGAGAATCTCATCTTTACTAAAGAATCCCGATAATCCGGGAATACCGGAAATGGCAAGACAAGCTATTAAAAAAGTCCAGTAAGTAACAGGGATTTTATCTTTAAGACCTCCCATTTTTCTCATATCCTGTTCACCTGACAATGCGTGAATTACACTACCTGCACCGAGAAAGAGAAGTGCTTTAAAGAACGAGTGAGTTACTATATGAAATACACCTGCTGAAAAAGCTGCAACTCCAACACCGAGAAACATATATCCCAATTGGGAAATTGTTGAATATGCAATTACTTTTTTAATATCGTATTGTGCTATTGCCATTGTTGCGGCAAAAAATGATGTAACACCGCCTATAATCGCTACTATTTCCATCGCACTGTGCCCGTGTAGATAAAGAGGAGCACATCTTGCAACCATATATACACCTGCAGTAACCATTGTGGCAGCGTGAATCAATGCGGAAACCGGTGTAGGGCCCGCCATTGCATCAGGCAACCAAACGTATAAAGGAATCTGTGCGGATTTTCCCGTTGCACCTATAAATAATAAAATTCCAACAGCTGAAGCAACAGCTACGGGAATAAATTTCACATGACTCATTGCATTATAAAAATTAAGTGTGTAAATATCAGTATATTTTCCCACACTAAAGAAAAGGAGAAACATTCCGAGAACAAACCCGAAATCACCTATTCTGTTAAAAACAAACGCTTTTTTTCCTGCGCTTGCAAATTCCTTATTTTCAAACCAGAATCCGATTAGCAGATAAGAACAAACTCCTACACCTTCCCAGCCGAGAAACATTAAAACAAAATTATTTGCCAATATAAGGTTAATCATGGAAAACATAAACAAGTTTAGATATGTAAAATATCTGTAATACCTTCCTTCATCATGCCCCATATAACCTATTGAATATACGTGTATAAGAAAACCGACACCTGTAACAAACAAACTCATGGTAATTGACAACGGATCAACAAGATAGGCAACATTAACGCTTAAAACACCCGATGTAAACCAGTTGTAAACTATTATTTCAAAATGCCTGTGTTCAGGAGGCAGATTTAACAATTCCCTGAATATCATCCATACTACGAGGAATGACAAACCCACTGCTCCGCAAGCAATCCAGTGGATAATACCTTTATTTATTTTCTCTAATTTCCAACCTAAAATTCCGTTGATTAAAACACCTATTAGAGGAAAAAAGGGAACTAACCATACATATTTAATCATCCTCTACTCCTTTACCATTTTAAAATATTTAATTTATCAACATCAATGGTGCCTTTATTCCTGAATAGAAGGACAAAGAGCGCCAATCCGACACCAGCCTCCGCTGCTGCAACAGCAAGAACAAAAAGTACCAGCATCACACCGTCTATTGACTTCAGAAAATGTGAATAACCTACAAGAGCAAGGTTGGCAGCATTAAACATAAGCTCAATACACATAAAAACTATTATTGCATTTTTTCTCACCAATACCCCTATTGCTCCTATTGAAAAGAGAAAAGCCGACAAAAATAAAACAACTACATGACTATGCATTTATATCTCCTTAATCTTTTTTATCTTTTTTTGCTAAAACAACAGAACCTGCAATTGCAGCGAGTAAAAGTACTGAAACAACTTCAAAAGGAAATACATATTTCGAAAAGAGTTGATGCGCAATATATTTTACACTTCCGAATGTTTCCGGAATATGTTTCCAATCCAATCCTTCCCAACCTGTTAAATGACTTGAGCCTGTTTTAACAAGCTCTACAAAAATTATCACAATAAATGCCAAACCTACAATTTGATAAAGTCTAAGTCTGTATTTCCTTCTAACCTCTTCATCAACACTTGTAAGCATTATAACATAAACAATCAACATCATAATTGCACCGGCATATACAATAACTTGAATTGCGGCAATAAAATCAAATTGTAATATTAAATATATTATTGCAGTGGAAAACAGAGTACTAACCATCCACAGTGCACTATGAACAGGGTTTTTGGAACATACAACCATTACTCCCGACCCCATTGCAAAAAATACTGCCATGAAAAAAATAATAACGGGAATCATTAACTCAGCTAACATATCTTACTCCTTATTTTCCTTGAAATATATACTTCTCGGGATTTACCAGATCCTCTTTTTCCAATAAAAATTCTTTTTTATCATAACCCACGAAATCGTAAACCTTACTGTATTCAATTGCATCTTTCGGACACACCTCAACACAGAATCCGCAAAAGATACATCTTAATTCGTCTATTTGAAATTTCGAAGGGTATCTTTCTCCTTCTTCGGACTCTTCAGTTACTATGGTTATGGCTTTCGGAGGACACACTTCCGCGCATAAACCGCATCCCACACATTTAAACTTATCATTTTCTTTAAGCAGTCTGTGTATACCTCTCCACCTCTCCGAAATTTGTCTTCTTTCGGTTGGATACTGAATAGTCACATCCTTGGACATGAACATTTTAAAAGTATATCTTAAGCCTTTTAAAAGTGGAGTTACATATCCAGGCTTTCTTAATGCTTCTCTTATGTCATCCACTGAGTAATACCCTTTTTTCATTACTAATTCTCCTTTATATATTACTCTTAAAATTTAAAATATTGTCATTACAATAGCTGTTACAACGAGATTTGCAAGTGAAACAGGAAGCAAAAACTTCCATCCGAATCTCATAATTTGGTCAATTCTCAATCTCGGATAGGTTGATCTCTCCCAAATGAAGAAATACATTAAAGCAATGGATTTAATGAGAAACCATATTGGCCCCGGCAAAAACGGTCCGTGCCATCCACCGAGAAAAAGTGTTGTTATAATAGCGCTTATTGTAAATAAATGGCAATATTCAGCCATGAAAAACATGGAAAATTTCATACTGCTGTACTCAACGTTAAATCCGCAGGCAAGCTCGGATTCTGTTTCAGGCATATCAAAAGGGGTTCTGTTAATTTCAGCAAGCCCGCAAATAATTGCCAAAATAAATGCTACAGGCTGTTTGACTATATTCCATAATCCCGCTTGAGCATCAACAATACCGCTGAAACTTAATGTTCCGCTTACAAGCACAACAGCTATTATGGTTAGAGCAAATGGAAGTTCATAGCTTATCATAAGAGCTGATGCTCTTAAGGCACCTACAAGACTGTATTTATTGTACGAAGCATATCCGCCGAGCACACAACCGTATGAACCGAGTGCTGCCAAAGCAAAAATATATAAAACACTTACATCTATATCAGCAAGAATTAATTTTACGTCTCTACCGAAAATATGAACGGTTCCGCCAAACGGTATAACCGCAATTACTCCGAGGGCACATACGAAACTTAGCATGGGAGCCAATATAAAAACCACTGTATCCGCATTTTTCGGAATCACATCCTCTTTGAAAAAAGATTTAATGGCATCTGCTATAGGCTGCATTAACCCGTGAAATCCAACTCTCATAGGACCGAGTCGTAACTGAAAATCACCGAGCAATTTTCTTTCGAACCATGTTGAATAAGCAACTATTAAAAGTAATCCAACAAAAACAATTAAGTTAAATACAACTGTTATTGCTATGTCAATTAAAAAATCCATTCAGATTCCTCCTATGCTTTCTTTATATTAACTGCACATACTTTATACTCCGGAATCTTAGCAACTGGGTCCAGAACCGGATTGGTTAATACGTTAATTGCTGATTCGGAAAAATGGAAACAACCGAAAACAACCCCTTTTGCCACTCTTTCAGATATCTTTGCATTTGTTGTTATACTACCTCTTCTTGATGAAACAATGATTTTCTCGCCATCGTTTATATTAAGTTTTTTTGCATCATCGGGGTGAATCTCAAGTGCTGCTGCGGGGCAATAATGATTTAACGCCTGAGATCTCCTTGTCATTGTTGCTGTGTGGAACTGCTCATATCTTCTTCCCGTTGTGAGGAGAAAAGGGTATTCATTGTCAGGTAGCTCTTGAGGTTGTTTATTCTCAATAGCTGTTAACAATCCTTTGCCTCTTATAATTTTATCAATATGAAGAATTGGTGTTCCGGGATGTTCTTCATCGGGACAAGGCCAGCATACCCCGTCATTTTCCTCTATTCTTTTATAATTAATTCCTGCATATTGAGGTGTAACTTTTCTTATTTCTTCAAAAACTTTTTCCGGTTCGTTTGAAAGTTTAACTCCGAATCTTTCGGCAAGCATTGAAATAATTGAGAGATCATCTTTAGCTTCACCTGGAGCATCAACTGCTTTTCTAACTCTTTGAACTCTTCTTTCAGTATTTGTAAAAGTTCCGTCTTTCTCGGCAAAACATGCTGCAGGCAACACTACATCGGCTTTTTTTGCTGTTTCTGTCATAAACAAATCTTGAACAACTATAAAATCCAAGTTATCAAAAACTTCATCTATATGTTTAAGATGCGGTTCGCTTACCAACGGGTTTTCACCCATTATATACAAAGCTTTAAGTTTTCCCGAGTTAACCAATTCCGGAATTTCGGTAAGAGGTTTTCCTCTGTTTAAGTTGCATGAACAATTCCATGCTTCCGAGAACATCTTGCAATTATCTTCATTGTCAACAGGCTGATACCCGGGATATACATTTGGAAGTCCACCCATATCGCATGCACCCTGAACATTGTTCTGTCCTCTTAACGGGTTAACACCTGCTCCTTCTTTACCTACATTTCCCGTTATAAGTGCAAGATTAACAAGGGATTTTACATTGTCAGTACCATTAGAATGCTGTGTAATACCCATTGCATAAAGAATTGAAGCTTTTTCAGCTTTACCGTAAAGCATTGCGGCTTCTTTTAATTTATCAGCATCAATTCCCGTAATCTTTTCAACTTCTTCCGGTGTATATTTCTTAACTGTTGCTTTTAATTCTTCAAAACCTTCCGTTCTTTCATTAATATAATCTTCATCAATAAGATTATTTTCCATAATCACATTCATAAAACCGTTTATCCAGGCAACATTGTTACCGGGTTTCGGCTGAAGCCAAATATCTGCATATTCAACGAGGTCAATCCTTTTAGGATCTACAATAATTAACTTTGCCCCTCTTTTCATCACAGCTTCTCTTATGTAATTAGCTATAATGGGATGACATTCGGAAGTATTGGTTCCAGTAATTAAGATAACATCTGCTTTTGTGGTACAATCTTCAATTGAATTTGTCATTGCTCCGCTTCCAAGTGTAGTAGCCAGACCGGCTACTGTGGAGCTGTGTCAGAGACGGGCACAGTGGTCAACATTGTTTGTCCCCAATACACTTCTGAAAAATTTTTGGAATGTATAATTTTCCTCATTTGTGGCTCTTGCTGATGTTAATCCGAAAATTGCATCAGCACCGTTATTTTCTTTGATATATTTCAGTTTCTCAGCTATTAAATCAAGAGCTTCGTCCCAACTTGCTTCTTTAAATTCACCATCTTTTTTAATTAACGGTGTGGTCAATCTGTCTTCACTATGAATAAATTCAAAACCGTATCTTCCTTTAATGCAAAGTGAACCTTTGTTGGGGCCAACGCCATGTTCAGTTGTAACCTTGATAACCTTATCTTGAAAAACGTTTAAATCAAGTTGACAACCGCATCCGCAATAAACACACGTGGTTCTAACTCTGTCAATAAACCACTTTCTACCTTTTACACTCATTAATTTATCAGTTAAAGCTCCTGTTGGACAAACCGATAAACATTCACCGCAAGATTTACATAATTCGGGGTTAACAACGGTTACTTTTGCATCCCAACCTTTTCCAACAATATCAATTGCCTGATTACCGGTTATTTCTCTACAGGCTGTTATACAACGGAGACACATAACGCATCTGTCAGTCCATTGTTTTATAAAAGGAGTTGCGTATTCGGGAATACCTTTATCAGGAAGTTTTTCCTGAAATTCAACCTGTTCTATCTGAAACTCATAAACAAGGTCTTGGAGTGTACATTCACCTGCCTTATCACATATTGGACAATCAAGAGGGTGATTAAGCAAAATGAGTTTTAAAGCATCTCTTCTCATTTCATAGAGAAGGTCGGATTGTGTGGTAACCTCAATCTCATTATCTGCAGGAGTCATACATGCAGGAACAGGTTGTTCATATCCTTCCACCTCAACCATACATAATCTGCAGGAGCCTATTGGAGTAAGTCTTTCATGGTAGCAAAACGTAGGAATTCTTATACCTTCAGCTCTGGCAGCTTCCAATATTGTAGTCCCTTTTGCGACTTCTACTTCTTTTCCATCAATTTTAAATTTTACCATTTCTTCAGACATGTATCTTCCCCTAATGTTAAATTTCGTAAATCTATTTTAATTGTTTAAGTTATTTTTTTTATAATGCCAACATTGCCACTCTGTAACATTTCAAACATCTGTCAGCTTCCGTTCTCGCTTCAACAATAGAGTATCCTTCGGTATACTCTACAAAACTGGTTTTTCTCTCCTCCGGAGGCATATGTTTCAAAGGAACTCTTTCTCTCCCCCCAACCATACTTATATCTTCAGATGCATCAAACACTTTAACTTCGGAAAGAAAATCTTCAAACTTCTCTTCAAGTGACCTTTCAGGTTTTTCACCTCTCAGATATTGATCTATTTTCATTGCGGTTCTTCTTCCTCCGGCACATGCTCTTATTAACGCATCCGGAGACGTTACAACGTCACCTGCGGAAAACACACCTTTTCTCGTTGCCATATAAGTATTTACATCAACAACGATTGTTCCTTTTCTAGTTACCTCAATATCTTCTATTCCCTCAAGGACTTTTAAGTCAATAGCCTGTCCTATTGCAGGTACAACTATATCGCAATCAAGAACATATTCGGAACCTTTTATGGGAATAGGTCGTCGTCTTCCCGACTCATCTGGCTCTCCCAACTCCATTTTTATAAGTTCCAAACCTACTACTTTACCGTCTTTTGCAATAATTTTTGTCGGGTTTGTAAGATATAAGAAGTTAACACCTTCCTCTTCAGCTTCTTCAATTTCCTCAATGTTTGCAGGCATTTCGTTTCTCGTTCTTCTGTAAACAAGATTAACTTCCTTTTTACCAAGCCTAAGCGAGCATCTTACACAATCCATTGCAACATTTCCGCCGCCTACTACAACTACCCTCTCACCTTCAGGGTACGGGTCTTCACCGTTATTAATATCGAGAAGATATTTAACTCCGGGGATAAAACCTTTATACCCCTTATCTTCTCCTTCGACTCTCATGCTTGAACTTGTATGAGCGCCTATTGCTATGATAATAGCGTCATACTCTTTCTCAAGATCGGTAAACATTATATCTTTACCAACATAAGTATTATATTGTATCTCCACACCAAGAGATTGAATCGCCTCTGTTTCCACTTTTATAATATCTCTCGGCAATCTGTAATCGGGAATACCAACTGCCGCCATTCCTCCTGTTTCGCCGAGTCTTTCGAATATTTTTACTTTATATCCTTTTAAAGCAAGATGATATGCTGCGGTTAAACCTGCGGGGCCACCACCGATTATTGCAACTTTTTTATCTTTTTTCTCTTCAAAAGGTTGAAATTCGGCTACTCCCTTTTTCTGTAACTCGAAATCAGCCACAAATCTTTTTAAATGTTTAATTGATATTGGTCCGTCAAGCAGCATCCTTCTACAATTCTCCTCGCAAGGCTTAACACAAACCCTTCCCACAATACCGGGAAGAGGAAGTCTGCTTCTGATTAGGTCGAGGGAATCCTGAAATCTGCCTTCCCTGATTGCTTCCACATATTCGGGAATTGGTAAATGTATGGGACAGGCATCAGTACACGGAGCGGTAAGATGAGATTTATATTCAAGTGATGTCTTTTTAACAATTCCTTTCACAGCATTGTCAAAATCTTCTTTAAAATTTTCCAATGCGTCAAGTATCGGTTTGGTAACCGTTTGACCGAGATTACACCTTGAGCCTTCCTTAATGGAAACACTTAATTTTTTTATAATATCCAAATCTTTTTCCGTGCCCTCGCCGTTGTAGATTTTACCGAGTATATCTGCAAGAACTTTTGTACCTATTCTGCATAAAAAACATTTTCCGCAAGAATGTTTTTGAGATTCTTCCATATAAGATTTACACAGTTCAACAACATCTACTTCAGAGTCCGTAATAACAAAACCGTTCCAACCCATGAAAGCTTTAACAGGTTTTCCGTCAAATTCTTCGGGAAGATTTATGCCTTCAACATCTGTCGCTTCTTTACCTCTGTTATCAATAATCTCATCTGTCCAGCTACTAAAAAGAACTTTTGCCATTTATAGTTCTCCTTCAATTTATAGTAAAAATTATTTATCTGTCAATTTCTCCGAGCACAATATCCAAACCGCCTATTGCCGTAATAATGTCGGAAAGCATATATCCTTCCACCATTGCAGGCAGAGCGGACACATGGATATAACACGGCGACTTAATTTTACACCTATATGGTTTGCTGCCGCCGTCACTGTATAAATAAAAACCGAGTTCACCTTTGGAACCCTCTACACTCTGATAAACTTCACCTTTAGGCGCATGAAAACCTTCCAATACAAATTTAAATCTTCTGATTAATGCGTCAATGTCGGTTCGAACTTTTTCCTGAGGAGGATTCAGATAAGGGATATCAGCCATAACAGGCCCGTCAGGTAAATTTTCAATTGCTTGTTTAATTATTCTTACGGATTGTCTGAATTCTTCCATTCTACACATATATCTGTCAAAAGCATCTCCTTTACTGCCTACGGGAACTTCAAAATCAAAATCTTCATAACTGCTGTAAGGAAAGGCTTTTCTAACATCGTAATTAACACCTGAAGCTCTACCCACAGCACCTGTTAGTCCGAGGTTAATTGCTTCATCGTATGAAATTACCGCTAAATCCTCATTTCTTTGTCGCCATATAATATTGTCTGTTAACAATGTTTCATATCCATCTATCTTCTCCGGAAACATGTCAACAAAGTATTTAACTTTTTCAATAAATTTTTCATTTACATCTTTTGATACTCCGCCAATTCTCATATATGTAGGAGTTAATCTGCCTCCACTTGCTTCTTCAATGCATTCCATAATTATTTCTCTGTCTGCAAATGTATAGAACACAACTGTCATTGCACCAAGGTCAAGTGCCGCACTACCTATCCATAAATGATGTCCCATAATTCTTGAAAGCTCTGAAATTATAACTCTTAGATATTGAGCTCTTTTTGGAACTTCTATACCAAGTAATTTTTCAACTGCAAGAACATATCCCAAGTTATTAAGTGAAGCAGCTGTATAGTCAAGTCTGTCTGTTAATGGAATTGCCTGATGAAAGGTAAAATCTTCAGCTATCTTTTCTATACCTCTATGTAGCTGCCCAATTATAGGAGTAGCTTTTAAAACTTTTTCTCCCTCTAATTCCAATTCAATTCTCAACACCCCATGAGTTGACGGGTGGTGAGGACCCATATGTAATTTCCACGTTCTCTCTGCTGCCATCTTCAACCTCTTTTTAATATTTTAAAACATTATCTTTAATTTGTTCAGGATCCCATTTTTTATCAAAATCATACCCTTTTGTAGGAAAATCTTTTCTTAAAGGATAATGTTCGTAACCGGGCCACATTAAAAGTCGCCTTAAATCGGGATGACCTTCAAACTCTATTCCGAACATATCGTAAGTTTCCCTTTCGGGAAAATTAGCGGATTTCCAAATGTGATATACCGAGGGAACCTTTTCCCCTTCGTCGACTTCCGTTTTTAAAATCAACCTATGCTCGTTATCCACTGATACAAGTACATATACAATGTCAAATCTCGGTGTCCTCTTATACGGTAAAAAGTCAACAGCGGTAACATCCACAAGAAGATTATAAGCAAGCTTTTTCTCTTTTACAAGAAATTCACACACTTCAATAAGTTTTTCCTTTTTAACTTTAACAATGGGGTCGCCTCTGAATTCTTCCGCTTCAATTACGGCTTTTTTATGTTTTTTTTGGATTAATTTTATAATATCTTTTGCTTTAGCCATTTTCCCCTACCC
>JALWCU010000076.1:13926-15590 GCA_027015275.1 Bacteroidales bacterium
TATTTTTATATTTCTTTCTTGCATATATTTTCTAATATCTTCTTCTTTGATTATATCAGGTCTGCTTCTAAATTTTTCATTGGATGCTTTTTCCTGAATTTTCATCAGAGCAGCCAACAATCCTTCAGGTCTTGGAGGACATCCCGGTAGATATACGTCAACTGGGATTACTTGATCCACCCCCTGGACAACGGCATAGCTTTGAAAAATTCCTCCGCAAGATGCACAGGCTCCCATTGCTATAACCCATTTGGGGTCGGCAATCTGCTCATAAATTCTTTTAACCATTGGTGACATTTTCTTGGTAAGAGTTCCCGCAACAATCATAAGGTCTGATTGTCTCGGAGAGGGTCTGAACACTTCCGAACCGAATCTCGCAATATCGTAGTGAGCCAAACTTGTTGCCATCATTTCAATTGCACAACATGCCAAACCGAAAGTACAAGGCCATACGGAATTTTTCCTTCCCCATCCTACCAATTTTTCAAGTGTTGTCGTTAAAATAGAACCTTCAGGTAAATAACTCTCTATTCCCATTCCAGTGCTCCTTTTTTCCAGACATATATTAAACCAACTAACAAAATAAACATAAATACAAACATTTCAATTAAACCGAAACTTCCCAATTCCTTAAAGTACACTGCCCACGGATACATAAAAACACATTCAAGGTCAAAAAGAAGGAATAACAATGCGATTATGTAATATTTAACGTCAAAAGCCTGCCAAACCGGGCCTTCGGTAGGCAAACCGCTTTCATAGACATCATCCTTGTACGGATTATGCCTTCTCGGGCCGAGAATTGCCGAACCGAGAACCATTATCACAGCTACTATTACCGCTAATAAAAGTATGATTGCAATTGAAGTGTAACTTCCGAGATAAGAACTAATGGTTGGTGTCATTTTTTTACCCCTTGTGAATTTTAATTACAAAGTGTCGCACAGCAATTAAACCAATTATATACTTTTGTCAAGCAAAAAATCTATAAAATATTTTTTATATTGTATACAATTTATTAATTATTACACAAAAACATATTTTACATTTAACATGCTATTTTTATTTGTTTTTTTCTATTTTATTCATGACAGCCATTAAAAACCCGAGAGTTAAAAATGCCCCTGGAGGCAATATAAAAACTATAATAGGAGTGTAAGTTGCCGGCAATACATGAGCTCCAAAAAGAGTTCCGTTACCGAGTATCTCCCTTATGGCTCCGAGAACGGTGAGAGATATTGTAAAACCGAGACCTATACCCAAACCGTCGAGAAATGACGCTACTAAATTATTCTTTGAAGCAAATGCCTCGGCTCTACCGAGAATAATACAGTTTACAACAATTAACGGTATAAAAAGCCCGAGTTCTTTATGAAGTTCATAAAAGTAACCTGCCATAATCAAATCTATAATTGTAACAAAAGATGCTATTATAACGATGAATGCGGGAATTCTAACCTTCTTCGGTATAAGTTTTCTAACCAAAGAAATAACAACATTGGAGCATACCAAAACAAAAGTTGTGGCAAGCCCCATTCCTATCCCGTTTATTGCAGCAGTGGTTACCGCAAGTGTGGGACACATACCGAGTATAAGTTTAAAAGTAGGATTAAGTTCCCAAAAACCTTTGGTAAACTCTTTTGTATAACTCATCTATTCCTCCT
>JALWCU010000077.1:0-3894 GCA_027015275.1 Bacteroidales bacterium
TCCTGTGATGGAAGTTTTGCCAGTGCCACCTTTGCCTGATATGATGACGATTTCTTTCATTTCAAGAGGTTTTTAGACATAAGAAAATCAGTTATTTCTGTGATTGCTTTGCCGAAGTGTTGGACTTTGTCAAAAATCAGCTGTCCGGAAGAATAGAGCTCGGCTATTTTGCGGTCATTGGCAATACGCGAGATAATTGGGATATTTTCCTGCGAGCAGTAATTTTCCACATCATCATTGCCCAGGTCAAAACGGTTTATGACCACGCCAAAGTGTTTGTCGAGTTTTCGCATTGTTTCGACAGCCAGACGCAGATCATGAAAGCCAAAGGGTGTTGGTTCGGTTACAAGGATAACGAAATCAGCCTTTTTGATAGCTTCTATAACAGGGCATGATGTGCCTGGCGGCGAGTCAAGGATTTGCACGTAGTCATTAGAGAAATTTTTATCAAGATAATCAATTGTTTGTGCAATCATAGGTGTAGCCATTTCTTCGCCAATGTTTAGCCGTGCTTCGACAAAGCAAAGATTATCAATTTTGTAGCGGCTAAGTACGCCCATTTTTATTGGCACCATTGTGAGTGCATTTTCAGGGCATAGGTCTGCGCAAGCGTAGCAGCTGTGGCAGAGCTGGGGAAAGACCATTATTTTGTCTTTTGCCTGGATAATAGCGTTGAAATTACAATTATTTTGACACTCACGGCAAAGGGTGCAAGGTTCTGGTATCCATTGCGGTATCATGCGATGTTTGTCTTCCCTGGATATTAGTTCGCCGCTGAGGAAAAGCCCGCTATTAGGCTCTTCGACGTCCAGGTCAGCCAGTACAACTTTGTGAGAATCAGATAGATATTTTGCTAAATTAACCGACAAAAGAGTTTTACCAGTGCCACCTTTGCCACTTGCTATGGCTATTTTCATGTTTCAAAATTTTGATGCTTTTCCCGCAAAAAGCGAGAATGTGCTCTTGTTGGGTATTGGGCAAAGTTATACTAAAAAGTAAACCTTGTGTTTGCCATAGACAAAAAAATAAGTTGTTTTCGGACATGAATATGATATTGTCGAATAAGCTGGACCTTGACAGTGTTATTTTGTTTTTTTCAAATACTAAAAAATGAATCGATTAATTTCATTGTTGTTTTTTCTTTTGTTCGAGGTAAATGATGAAGGAATAGACGAGTGGTGTAAATGCCGCTATAGTGAGCAAAATGATTGAGACAATGGCATTTACACCAATGACAGTGAGAATAATTACCAGCAGACCTGTGATAGCCCACAGCCAGCCGCCGAAGCGGTGAGTTCTGCGCCAGTTTTCTTCGGATTCCAGAGTCCAAGGCGTACGGATGCCTATAAAATAATTGGGTTTGAACGAAGGCATATAATTGCCAAAGACAAGGAACATTAGACCTATTGTGATCATTATTAGGAAGTTAATCTTGACCTTGGGGTTGGCAGCCACATAAACAGAGATTATTGACAGCAGAGCCATTAGCCCCACGAGAATGAGCTTGAGAATATAATATTTATTGCCCATTTGCTTAATCTTGCCTTTGGGGTCTATGAGTGGAATTATTAGCATTATCAGATACAGTCCTATTGTCATGCTGCTTATTATCCACCAGTAAGCGGCTTTGGATGCGTAGTTGTCGGGATTGCCGTGGATATCAAAATGTATGGGTATTTGCGCTGGTAGGTGTGGGTAGAGCACTGCGAAATAAATGAATGGGATAGCAATGATTACCCAGATGAGCGATTCTTTAAGAAGTTGCTTTGTTTTCATTGTTATTTGGTTTTTTGTTTTTTAGGTCAAAGAAAAAATTGATTAGCTCGTCAAGGATTGTGGCATTAAGGGAATAGATGATAAATTGTCCTTTTTTTGTGGCGGTTACCAGACCAGAGCGCTTGAGAATGTCGAGGTGATGAGAGATGCTGGGTTTTGTCATGTCGAATTTTTCGGCAATTTCACCTGCTGTCATGTCTTTGTCCCGTAGTAACCTTAGTATTTCTCTACGCGTGGGGTCGTTGAGAGCTTTGAAGACCGAGTTCATTTCCGTGGTTTTACTGTTTAAATATTTAAACAAATATCTAAATATCTAAATAAAAATGCAAGAGATTTTGTAAGAATTTTTTTTCTGGTGTGTTAAAGGTAAAGAAACACTTAAAATCTTTTAGTTATGAAAAAATTATTTTATGTACTGATAGCAGTTATGCTGACAGCAGCAGGTGTCAATGCACAGCGTCCACAGCAAGGTAGAATGGGTGGGCAACAGAATTTTATGGCAGCTGTTAACATGCCCAAAGAGGACTTGAGTCTGGCTGAGAAAACATGGATGACAAAGATAGCATTAGAGGAAAAAATGGCTTATGATTTCTATTACATGATGTTCAACAAGTGGAATGAGCCGGCTTTTATGCGAATAATGAATGCTGAGCTAAGGCATAAAACATTAATGGTCAGGATGCTTGAGAAATACGGACTTTCTAATCCAATAGATGACAGCAAGATAGGTCAATACACTGACAATGATTTGCAGAGGACTTATAATTCTCTGCTGAGCAAAGGAAACCAATCGCTAAAAGATGCTATGATAGCTGCGGCTGGTCTGGAAGAGCAGGACTACATGGATTTGCAACAAGCTCTGGACACGACGGACAATGCAGATTTGCGTTTAGCTTTTCGACAGATGAAAAAAGGGTCGGCAAATCACTTAAGGGCAATGGTATTTCAGCTTAAGAATTTGTATGACTATGACTATGAGCCGCAGCACTTGGATAAATCTACCTTTGATAGCTTGATGCAGGAACATAGAGGAAGAGGACAGAGACCTGGCATGCGGGGACATGGCAGACATCGTGGACCTGGACGCGGCTATCGTCAGGGTGGAAACATGAACTAAGCAAGCAGAAACGCTCGTGATAGGCATAAAAAGAGACTGTCCAGAAATGGGCAGTCTCTTTTTTCTATGGGTAAGGCGGTCATGCGATGACACTGAGGCGGCGAAAAGCAGTCATGCGATGACACCGGCTCGGCGCAAGGCAACGCAGCTTGTTTATTATCGCTCTCACTGTACCCGCCGACCGCTAAAAGCGGTCAGGCGGGTGGGTCCTAGTTGTCTTGCGTTTCTTTGGCGATAATGGGGTTCTTACATGTCATCGAGACTTAGTCCTTGGTAAGAGAATTCGTAATCTTTTAGTTTTTCCCGGATGACTTCTGCTTTGGCAAAGAGTTGATTAAGTTTTATTTTATCTTTGTTCAATTTTACTTCGAACAGGTCAGCTTTTTTGCCTATTTCATCGAGGGCTACTATGTCTATTTCGTTTTGTCCTTTGCGATCCCACCATGAACCAACCATAGTGTATTTGCCTGTTAGAGAAAGTTTTTCTGTGAAATATTTTTCTAATATTTTTCCGGCAAAAACTGGATAATCTCTTATGAAAAGTTTTTTTAAAGTGTCGAAATTTTCCATCTCAATAAGCGACCAATTTTTATAAAAGAAACGAAACCAGAATGTTAAGAAATTATCATTTATTTTATATCGAACGAGTCTGTTGTTGCTAACGAGGATAGGAAATGAACGTTTGATTATGGACAAAACTTTTTTCAATCTTTCGATATAGCCGCTTATTGGTTTACCTAATTGATTTTCAATCTCTGCACGTTTGGTTTTGCCTTCTGCCAGAAGGGTAAGAATTGAGAAATAAACAGTATAATCTTGGCCAAATTCTTCGATTAGCAGGTTTTTACCTTCATCAATAAATGGTGAAAAATGTGAAAAAGTAAAATCAACTATTTCGTTAAATTCAAGTTTATTATAGTCGACCAGACTTTCTACATATTTAGGTATGCCGCCTGTAAGCGAATAAATAAGCAGCAAATCACTATTGGTCGCATTAGGCT
>JALWCU010000077.1:3904-4892 GCA_027015275.1 Bacteroidales bacterium
CATTAGGCTTGTACTTCAAGACTATATTTTTGAGAGCTTCGACGTCGAACGGCTTAAGTGTGATTATCCTGTTTGCCCGTCCGAATAGTGGTTCATTAGAATTCTGGAAAATTTTGAGTAATAATGATATTGTTGAGCCACTGATGATTAGGTTCAGTTTTATTTTATCTTTATACGTATCCCATAGTTTTTGTAAGCTTGAGAAGAAAGAAGGTTGAGTGTATCTAAAGTTCTGGAATTCATCGACAATAAGAGTGAAATGTTGCTTGGACGCAAGAAGAAAAGCAGTTTCAAAAACTTGTTCGAGCGTAGGCTGTGTGGATGTTTGCGGAAGAGCAAATTTGGACCGTAGTTGATTGTCAAACTCGGATGCCAGTAACACAGGGTCTTTGCGCGATACAAACCAGTAAACAAAGTTTTGTCTGAAAGCGTGCTGTAAAAGTCTAGTTTTCCCAATGCGTCGCCTGCCTACAAGTACAGTGAGCTGCGCAGTTTTCTTTGATAGCTGTAGAATTTGCTTGAGAATTTGTATTTCTTTAGTTCTGTTTTCGAAATTCATGTTTCGGAAATTTATATTTCAGAAATTCATTTTTCCGAAAAACAAATTTCGAAAAAATATTCTATGAAAGCAAGGTGCTGGTTTTCTTTTAACCGCTAAGTTCGCGACGGTCATGCGATGACACCGGTACAAGCTACGTTTTTTATCAATCCTTTGCGTTCCCTTTGCGTACGTCGCGGTTTATTTTTTTTAACCGCCACGGGCGCTACGAAGACGCAACGTTCTTAGCGTTTCCTTGGTGGGCTTTGCGTTTTTTAATACAAAAAGCCGAATAGCCATAGCGGGATAGTATTTTTGTAGCCGATTTCAAGGTCATCAAGTACAAGATAGGCATTTTCTAATCCAGCGATTTGGCGCTGAGTTTTGTTCTGTCCGCCAATTTCAAAATAATACTTGTCATCTACTTGAAAATCAACTTTATCACCGAAT
>JALWCU010000078.1 GCA_027015275.1 Bacteroidales bacterium
TTTGTGGGAAATAATCACGGGCAAAAGACCGAGTGATAAGTTCCTAGAATATGCGCAAATAGTAGGTATGGCTATTATTCTGCTGTTGTTTATACTGGCAATGTGGAATGACCTTGCACGTTATGTCTTCAAGATACGCTAAGCACGATGTAGCGATTTTTTAAGCAGCCATTTCCATACTGGTAGGATATTGATTGTTCTGCTTTCAACTGTCAGTGTGTTCTCAGAGTCGTAAGTGAGCAAAAAGCCAGTAGAAAGGTTTAGCCGTTGCATGGCCTCTAATAATCCGTTTATTTCTCGCTGCTCATTTGTTGGACTAATTTGTTTTGTTACTTGAAACGCTTGTAGCTCACCACTGGGCATCTTTAGAACAAAATCACATTCATTTTTTCCAGAGAAATATTGTACACTTCCCATCTGGGATAAGTTGTTAAAGACAAGATTTTCCAGAAGCCATCCAATGTCTTTTGTTACAGTAGGAGAGAGGACACGAATAAATCCATTGTCAACTATGTAAACTTTTTTATCTGATTGATTAACAGTTTTTTGACTGAAAGAAAATTTGTTTATCACTTTTATAAAAAAAGTGTTTTGCAAATAATCTAAATATCTGATAATCGTGTTAGTGCTACCTATTCCAGTAGCTTTTCGCAGAGAATTGTAAGAAAACTTCTGTCCAAAATTAGCTATTATAAAAGAGTATAGCCGCTTTAGCTCCTGTACGTTCTGTACATTGTATCGCTGAACAATGTCTTTGAGAACAATATCATTATAAACTGTTTGCAAGATTTCAATATCTTGATAATTTAAAAATTCTGGCATGCCCCCGTATAAAAGATATTGATCAAACAATTTGATAATTTTTACTTTTTCCTCTGTAATGTATAGACTGTCAGGTTTGAATTCATAACCTTTGAATTCGAGAAATTCCAAGAAACTAAAAGGTGTTAAGTAAGTGTCTATATGTCTGCCTGTTAGTTTTGTGGCAATTTCACTGCTAAGTAAATTTGCATTCGAACCGGTAAGGAAGAATTTGAAGCCGTTGTCGTAAAATCTCCTCACAAAAGCTTCAAAGTGTGGTATATTCTGTACTTCATCGATAAAGAAAACAGACTGCTTACTGTATAGCTCTAATAAAGCTTCATACATTTTGTTAAAATCGCTGGCTGCAAAACCCAAGAGTCTCTCATCTTCGAAGTTGATATAGTAAAAATTTCTATCATCGTACAATTTGTTTATTATCTGTCGCATGAGTGTTGATTTGCCAGTTCTTCTCAAACCTGTGATGATATGTATATGTGGAAGTTTAACTTTTGTCTTTATGCGTTGCAGGACAGTGCGCTGTATTCCAAGCCGCTTGTTAAGTATGCTTTGTCTTTGATCTGCTAATATGTTTTTCAAAGATTCTTTTGTCAACATTTAAGATTCTTTTTCAGTAAAGTTATTAAAAGTTGTTCAGCCAATCAAACAATTTTTCATGAAATTGTTCAGTATAGTGAACAGTAGAAATCGTGGAATAGACTTTATCAATTTTAATATAAGCGAGCTAGAGTGAAAAAGCAGCACATTAAAAGGC
>JALWCU010000079.1 GCA_027015275.1 Bacteroidales bacterium
ATTAAAAGCTATCACTAATCTAATAGAAAAATAAGGCTGTTAAATGTTTTATTAAGTATTTTTATTATTTTTCAACACAAAAATTTAAAATGCTATGAAAATAGTTTTTCTGGAAGCAATGACTCTGGGCGATGTTGACTTGAGCCCACTCAAAGAATTAGGGGAACTAACTGTCTATCAAACCAATACAGAGAGTCAAACAATTGAAAGAATAAAGGATGCTGATGTAATTATAGTGAACAAAACTCCCATTGGAAAGAAAGAACTGTCGGCAGCACCCAAGCTAAAGCTAATTTGTGTAGCAGCCACAGGGTACAATAACATTGATATACCAGCTACTTTCAAGCATAATGTTGTGGCTACAAATGTCAAAGGCTATTCGACTGAGAGCGTGGCGCAGCACGTATTTGCACATTTGCTCTCAGTGGTCAATTCAGTGATTCCTTTTCAGAAAGATATTCGCTCTGGCAAGTGGCAGCAGTCGCCAATTTTTACAATGCTCACGCATCCAATAGAGGAGCTCAATGGCAAGACACTGGGCATAATCGGCTATGGCGCAATAGGACGACGTGTGGCAGAGCTCGCTCGAGTATTTGGGATGAAGGTTCTGGTTGCCAAGCGACCGGGCGTGGAATATAATGATGATTTCCGTGTATCAATGGAGACGGTTATAACTCAGAGCGATGTCTTGACCATACATACGCCCTTGACAGCTGAGACCAGAGACCTTATTACCATGCGTGAGCTGAAGATAATGAAGCCTACGGCTATACTGATTAATGTGGCTCGAGGCGGCATTGTCAATGAAATGGACTTGTACCATGCTCTCAAGCAGAAAATTATTAGCTTTGCTATAGTTGATGTGCTGGGAAAAGAGCCGCCCAGACAGGGACATCCATTTTTTGAACTGGATAACATTTTGCTTACACCACATATTGCGTGGACTTCGCGTCAGGCTAGGGAAAAATTGCTTGATGGTATCGTCAATAATATACGTCTGTTCATGGAGGGACGCATTGATGAGATTCGTTTAACTAAATAAAAATCACAAATTTATGAGCTTTATTGAAGTAAAGGATTTAAAAAAATCTTATGATGGGCATCAGGCGCTCAAGGGACTTAGTCTCTGTGTTGAACAAGGCTCTATATATGGGCTGCTGGGGCCCAATGGAGCGGGGAAGACCACATTTATCCGCATTCTCAACAGAATAATTGTTTATGATAGCGGACAGATTTATTTTGACGGCGAGCCTTTGGAGCAAAAGCATATTAATAGAATCGGCTATCTACCTGAGGAACGTGGGCTATATCGCAAGATGAAGGTAGGAGAACAGATTATCTATTTTGCACAGCTCAAAGGATTAACTTTCGGAGAAGCTTTTAGACGCACTAAAAAGCTGATGAAGAAGTTTGACATGCTCACGTGGTGGAACAAAAAGCTAGAAGAACTGTCTAAAGGCATGCAGCAAAAAGTGCAGTTCTTGATAACCATAATACATGAGCCAGATCTCTTGATATTTGATGAGCCTTTCTCTGGGTTTGACCCAATAAACCAGGAAATGTTAAAGGCTGAGATTCAGGAATTAAACAACAAAGGCACGACAATACTATTCTCTACACACATGATGGCTTCGGTAGAGGAAGTTTGCGACTCTATTTTGCTGCTTAACAACGGCCAAAAAATCTTGGAAGGTCCTATCAATGATGTAAAAATACAGCATAAGCAGAATATTTTCAGCATTATTTACCAGAATCCAGATAGCCATTTTGTCGAAAATGATGTCTTTAGGATAAAAGAACAGAAGAATAACAATTATCTTATCCAGGTAACGAGTGGAGCTGAGCCTAATAGCTTACTTCGGTATGCAATGCAATTTGGTGAGATAAGGCACTTCGAGGAGGTGCTACCGAGTCTTAATGAAATTTTTATCCAGTCAGTTCAAAATTCTAATCTTAAAACAGTAGAGCAATGAATAGCAAATGGTGGTTAATTCTCAAACGTGAATACTTATTCCGTGTCAAAAAAAAGTCTTTTATTCTGATTACTCTGATAATGCCTATACTGCTGGCTTCTTTCGTAGTGCTGCCAGTTTACCTAATGAATAATGCCAATAAGAAAACATATAAAGTTGCGGTTTTTGATGCTTCTAACTCATTGACATTTAGCGATACAAAAGAGATCAAATTCGAACAGGTCGGGACAAACAATATGGAACAGCTAAAGACCCAGAGCGAGAAAAAAGACTACGACGCTGTACTGCAAGTTCCCAAAGATTTGGACCATGGGGAGGCTGTCTTATATTTGCTCTCAGACAAGGATGTCAAAATAACCGACCTAGTACGCTCAGCTTATCAGCAGGCAATAGAGCAATATCGCTTCAAAAAATATAATGTCAAGCCACAGCTATTAGCACAGATAAAAGCGCCAGCTAAGCTCTCGGTGCTCAAATGGACAGAAAAGGGCGCGACCAAGTCGTCCGTGGGAGTCAGAATAATCCTGGCAACATTCGGTGCGGTGCTTTTATACTTTTTCATGTTCCTTTACGGCGGGTTGGCCATGCGCAGTGTTATGGAAGAAAAGGTCAATCGTGTGGTTGAGCTAATTGTGTCTTCTGTCAGACCAATAGAATTAATGTTTGGGAAGATACTGGCTATTTTGTTTGTAGCTCTGACACAGTTTGTTTTGTGGGGCGTTCTGACCTTTTTGATAATCAAATCATTAGGTATTTCTGAACAAAATTCGAGTTTTATGGTTCAAGTGAACCAAGCATTGCAGATGCTTAAGCACGTAAACATTGGGCTGTGGATCTTTAGTTTCTTGTTCTTTTTCCTTACAGGATACTTGCTTTACGGCAGTTGGTTCGCTGCCATTGGCTCGGCTGTGGATGTGGAGACAGACGCACAGCAATTTGTTTTTCCGCTGACACTGCCTATTATTTTTGCAATAATTTTCATGCAGCCAATAATCTTTAATCCAGATGGACAGCTGGCTTTCTGGTTATCTATAATTCCATTCACTTCGCCAATTATTATGCCAGTGAGAATAAGTTTTGGCATTGGCGAGGCTGTAATGTGGTGGGAATATATTTTATCTCTGATCTTGATGATTCTCACGGTCTGGGGCTCACTATGGGCAACGGCTAAGATTTTCCGCATGGGCATACTATTCTATGGTAAGCGTCCGTCATACAAGGACCTATGGAAATGGATAAAACAGAAGTAAGTGAAGATTCATCAGGCAAACATGCAAAAAAGAGCCCCGCTGATACCGACATCAGCGGGGCTCTTTCAAAATTAAGTGAGCAACAAGACTTTAATATGTCAGATAGTCAATTGTCTGTTGTATTGCCTTTTTTACATCTGGATCAGTCTCGTCTTTTAATGCTTGTTTCAGGTCTCTCATGGCCCATGAATACTCGGCGTCTCTGAGAATTTGTGCTGCTGTCATGCGCACTTGTGGGTCTTTGTCTCTCAGAAGTCCCATAGCCCAGCGAACAGCGGGACGAGAGTGCATTTTATAAAATAGTGTTTTTATAGCTGTGATTTTCGTCTGTGGATTATTGTCAAACAACTGCCAGAAAAGCTGTTTTTCTACTTTTTGTTGGTCTGGT
The DNA here is from genome assembly GCA_027015275.1 of Bacteroidales bacterium. GTDB lineage: Bacteria > Bacteroidota > Bacteroidia > Bacteroidales > S143-33 > S143-33. Next base: position 3,612 of record JALWCU010000079.1, read on the forward strand.
GTAAACATGTAGCTCGAGTCATAGGCGTTCAAGTGAATATACCACCTTTTGTCATATTTAACAATCTTACCATCAGAGACATATCGTGCCATCCGTGCTACCATCCAACGGAAACCTGGCGTTGCCTCTGGATGACCTGCTGAAACAAAGATTTTGCCCTTGCCTACTTTCTGGTATAGCAGGAATGTCTTGCCAGGCGTAACACCAGTTGGCGTTCCCGGATTTGCGTGTATATCCGTAACAAAATGTGCCAGGTCATGGTACTTTATATTGCTGCTGTCGAGAGCTGCGAGAACAGGACCGTCGAAATATTGCAGGAAAATCTTGTGTCCTTTGAGCTCAGGAAAGATTTTTTCACCTTCTCGCTGCAAAGCTACCTGGACAAGTCCACGTCCACGTGAATAATGTTTACGGTCAATATTCCTTGCACTAATCAGCTGCAGGCTGGGATATGTAGGGGTCGTAGAGAGCAGGTAACCACCGGCACAAATACCTACTATACCTTTGCCTTTGTTCTCAACGAAATCTTTGACTTTCTGTGCTGCCTGAGCTCCCATGTTATTAAGTTCCTGGCTACCACTGCCGCCGGGGAAAAGCAAAACATCAATTGAGTCAAGCGCACCGTTCATTATCTGAGCTGCTGAAATCGTGCGAGGCGATATCTGCGGGTCTATTTTAAGGGCTTCCATAGACTCGAGCACACAAATAGGACTGGCTCCATTGCCATTGAATACGCCAACAACTATTTTGTCGGATTTTTTCTGGGTATTCTGACCATTACTGCAACTGTTTAAGCTAATGACTGTCATAACAGCTAATAATAAAAATAAAAAAAGTTTTTTCATCTTTTTTGATTTTTGTGTTTTTATAAATCAATTCCAAATTCTTTCTTGTACATACCGCGAACATACGAATCAACCCAGGAGTAAAAGTCATTCATCTGCTTTTTGTCTGGCTTGCCATTTTTTCGCCATTGGCTGATCATATCAAAACCTTTTGCAAATATCTGATTTTCATAAGGTCTAATCTTCTGAACAATACCTGTTCCGTCAGCATTAACCAGGGCATTGATATTGATATAATACTTAGAAGCATATTTGCCCCAGCGTATAGGGAAAACCTGTTTTTTCAATGTGAGGGCGGCATGGCACACAGGTGAATCCTTGAATTTATCATCATATTTCAGCACTGACGGGAAATTATCCCTGCCAGCTATCCACACTGGAATAGCAATAGATGCAAGAGGAAATCCAACTA
>JALWCU010000080.1 GCA_027015275.1 Bacteroidales bacterium
TCAAAAGACACTGCGGCTCCTGGTGCTGCCTTATGCGTGGAAAATTCGTCCACGAGCGACTGAAGATAATTTTCTGCACAGATTGTGTCTGCGTCAAGGCTGGCTATTATGCCTTGTCCATTGTCTATTTTATTAAAGCGCATCAAAGCTATATCCATGCCCAGCTTACGGGCCAGCCCAGCTCCTGCTATTTTAGGCGACAGATCCGTCTCTATTATTGGGATAAAAGTTAGATTACCAGTATTATACTGCGGCAAAAGCTGTGCTTGCCGATGATGTAATTGTATGATACTTGGGTCTTCTTTCTCTGGACTGTTGAAAACAACGACAACCTCGCCGTGACCGCTGAATTTATTCTTTGCCAGGCATTCTATTGTACTAAAAAGCCTGTACTCACGGAATGCAGGGATGACCACAATAATCTGCAAATTCGAAGGTACTGGCTCATTGGGAATATATTTGTTATATGTTTTGAATCGGGTAAAATAAAAGTCCGCAAAACTCATATTTTATTTTTTTGGTATTAGTTCTATCCAGAAAAGTTTAGGCCAATTTTTCCCTGTAACTAATAGGCGACCTTGTTTTTTGTCATAAGCTATCCCATTGAGTACATCTACGCCTGGGCCACGGTCAGCTGGACTGAGCAATCCTTTCAAGTCAATATATGCTTCTACAAGTCCAGAGACGGGATTAATTATAGCAATTATATTTTTTGTGTAAATATTAGCATAAATTTTGCCATTTATGTATTCCAATTCGTTGAGCAAAGACACCGGACCATTGTTGTCATAAACATCTACAGTATGAACCACAGCAAGAGTATGGGGATCGAGATAATAAAGGTGGTTTGTGCCATCACTCATTATTAAGTTTTTCCCATCCTGGGTTATTCCCCAGCCTTCAGTAGAATAGTAAAATTCTCCGAGGCGCTGGAACGAATTTTTATCATATACAAAACCACGGTGTGCTTGCCATGTAAGCTGGATAATGCTATCACCCCATATAGCAATACCTTCTCCGAAATAATTGGGCTCAATAGTATAACTCTGAATGACCTGGCCAGTCTCCAGTTTCTCTTTACGAATCGATGATTGCCCCTTCAGTCCTGTAGATTCATAAAGTATATTGTCTTGATATACAAGTCCTTGTGTGTAAGCATGAGTATCGTGGGGATAAACTTTCTTGACTTTGTAAGTGTACCATTTGGGCTCTTTATTTGGGAAAAGCACAAAACCGTCTGATAAAGTAGTCAGTGTACCGTTTACATAGATATTGGCTTTGATATAGTTTAGTCCATAATGATTGAGCTTGTCGGTGCTGAGCTCTATTCTTACATTTTTATTTTTACTTGAGAAGAAGGATGAGTCATTTACTAACAAAACAACGCTATCGATATTGTCCTGAGCCATGAAACTAATACCAACTTTCTGTCCCTTTATCACGGCATTTTTCTTGTCAATTTTCAGCTTAGCTTTTGCTGCGTTGATTTGTTTGGTTTCTCTCTGTTGATTGGGAATGTTTTGTTTACAAGACATTAACAGTACTGTCAGAATAAGACTTAACAATAATAATCTCTTCATCTGTCCTTTTTTATTATCTTAGAGCAAAAGTAAATATTTTTTTTGGCATAACTATTGAAAATTAAAATACAAACATTCATATACACGTGTATCATGAAGAAAATATGGTTAATAGTCGGCTTGTTATTTTTCACAACCTACCTCAATGCACAGCTGACGCTAATACACACACAGGATAATAAATACGGTTTTGTCAATGCAATTGGCGATACAGTGGTACCTCCGATTTATGATTATGCAGAGCCTTTCTCTGAGGGCTTGGCTCTGGTCAAAAAGCTTAAAGGATACAAACTCATAGATACTCTGGGGAGGCTTTGGGATATTTCTGAGCTTAAAAATGGCCTTGGCTTTCGTTACGATTGGGGAGTGTATCATAGTGGTATGCCGATTCTAATACCTGTCTGGGACTGCAAATACATTGATGCTACGGGACATACAGCACTAAAAATTCCATATCGTGATGCAGAGTCTTTTCATGGCAACAAAGCAAAGGTTTATAAGGCAGACAAATATGCTTATATCAATCATTTTGGAATGATTATACAGGATTGGCAGGAATTACCAGATGACTACAGGGCTGTTCAGTACAAGGGATATTTTGGCTTTGTTAATAAAAATGGAAAATTAGTTATTGATTATCAATATATTAAAGCTTATGATTTTAAAAATGGCATAGCTAAGGTTAGCCCAGATGGTCAAAAATGGGCAATTATCAACAAGAAAGGTAAATACATTAGCCGTTTCTATAATCAGATTAGTAATTTTGAGAATGGCGTAGCTATCGTAAAAACAGGTCGATACTATGGCTTTATAAACAACAAAGGTCGTTTTTTGAGCGGATGGTACGACAAAGTAGAACAAGTGGACTCATCCCTATACCGTGTCAAACGGTCTGACCGTTACGCCCTCGTCAGCTCTGGATATCAGGTTACTAAGTGGTATGACGATGTTGAGCGTTATAACGAAGATTACTGGATAGCCCAGGACGGTAATAAATTTGCTTTTCTCAATAAGTATGGTGCTTACGTTGTTGGCTGGTACAATCAATTATGGATAGACCCACAGAATCCACAAATAATACTGGTGCGAAATAATAACAAATATGGTTTTTATAATGTGAAGAATTTTTACATAAGTGCCATGTATGATTCTCTCGTTTTTAGAGAGGGAATAGCATTAGTCGAGCTTCACAAAAAATTTGGGTTTATAAACATGTTGGGTAAACCAATAACAAAAGTAGAATTCGATCGTGCTACTCCTTTTCACAATTCTATTGCTACTGTCGAAAAAGATGGTAAAGTCTCGTATATCAACCCTCAGGGCAAAATGCTCATAGACTGGATAGACAAAGATGTCATTGTCAAGAGTCCGCCTCCAGGCTTATATCTGGTTAAGATTGGTGATAAATACGGTTTTCAGACCATCAATGGGCGTCGAGTTATTCCAGCTATTTACGATTATGCTGAGCCATTCTCCGAAGGTCTGGCTCTGATCAAGTTTGGCCCCAAGAAGATGCTAATTGATACAATGGGAAATCTAAAGCCCTTGTCAGCATATCCTGGGGATCCCACAATAAGATTAGACTGGGGATACAGGCATTCGGGTAAGCCAATTATTGTAACAACTTGGCAGACAATAGCTTTCATCAACCCAGAAGGCAAAAGGGTACTTCTGGTTCCTTACCAGGATGCTGAGAGTTTCAGAGCCGGAAAGGCAAAAGTTTACAAGGGAGATAAATATAACTATATCAACAAAAAAGGTAAATTACTTGGTCAATGGCAAGAACTGCCAGATGACTATCACATTGTAGAGCATAATGGCAAGTTTGGATATATTAACAAAAACGACCATCTGGTTATTCCGTACAAATTCGACTATGGATATGACTTTGTTGGTGGCATTGCTAAGGTCAAAGTTCACAACAAATGGGGTTATATAAATACCAAAGGTGAACTGATAACAGATTTATTCGACGAAATATCAAATTTTCAGAATAATATTGCAACTGCACGCCAGGGGGATAAATATGCACTCATTGCACGCAATGGGAAAATACTCTCTGCTTGGTATGATCATATTTATCCCTTCCATCAGGATATTGCCCGCGTCAGGCTTAATAATAAATATTCTTTTATCAATAATAATGGAGAGCGCATAACCGAGCAATGGTTTGATGATGCAGATGACTTTTTTGGAGGCCTGGCAAAAATCAAATTAGACGGCAAATGGGGCTTTATTAATACAGAGGGCAAAATAATCGTTAAACCGCAATATGAATGGGCATCTTCGTTCATAGGTGGCATTGCCAAAGTAAGTAAGAACGGTGAGTTTACGTTAATCAATAACCAGGGTAAACAAATTACAGACTGGTTTGATCGTATCTTCTTCTTCTCAGAGGGGCTTGCAGTTGTGGCTAAGGATGGTAAATGGGGATATATAGACATTAATGGACACGTGGTCATTCCTCTGCAATATGATCGCGCATTTGCTTTTACCGACGGCAAAGCTCTCGTTATAAAAGGTAATAAGCAATTTTACATTGACAAACAAGGTCAGGCGCTCGAGACAGACTCACACTCTATTAGCTATTAGCATTAGTGTACGGTAATAGCTTTGAAAATCAATGGTTTCTGCCATTAACCTTGTCGCTTTGTTCAGCACTGTGCGTCTGGGAAGGGAAGCTTAGCACTGCTTCCCTTCCATGATGCTTTCTAAATGATTCATATAGACTTTGCGGGCGTCGTAAATAAATCCCAGTGAATAATCATCCACACGCATTTCACCTTTGGTAACATGGCCCAGAAGTAAGAATGGAAAATCCTGGCTGCGCATAAAATCTATAAAACGGTCAACTTTGCTCGGGGTAACAGTAACAACTACACGGCTCTGCGATTCTCCGAACAAAAATGCGTCAATCCTTATCTCGTCGTCTGTGCTAATATCAAAGCCCAGCCCGTTTATCATTGCTGCTTCTACCAGCGTGATAAACAAACCACCGTCAGAGACATCATGTGCAGAATTGATTAAATGGTCTTTTATTAACATGCTTATAATCTGCTGCATACGGTATTCTTCATCCAGGTCAAAGTAAGGAGGTGGACTAAATCTGACTCCATGATGTGCCACTAAATACTCTGATGAATTAATATCATTACGGCTCTGGCCAATGAGGAAGATAACATCGCCCTTTTCCTCAAAGCTAATGGGCATAAGATTGTTTTTGTCTTCCAGTATCCCGAGCATGCCAATCACTGGTGT
>JALWCU010000081.1 GCA_027015275.1 Bacteroidales bacterium
TTCGCTCAACAGAAATCTTTGTTAAGCAAGCCGGAATTTAATGGTTATATTCAGATTCGTGCCGTGAGTAACATGGCTGATTACAATAGCTTTATGGTGCGACGACTAAAATTGTGGATAAAATCCGAGCCACAGTCATCACATGGCTGGTTTTACAAGGTTCAGACAACACTGACGAGTAAAGAAGACGAAAAATTCTTTTTACAAGACGTAAAATTGGGTTACAAAGCAGGTCAGTTCTCTCTGGATGTTGGTCAGTTTGTCCCGCAATATAGTTTAGAGCGTTTTGAGTCTGATTACAAGATACCTACACTGGAGCGTGCAAAAGTTATAAACTGCTTAATACCAGACGGAACGTTGGGAGTCCGGGATCTTGGAGCGCAAGTTAATTATCATACCAAAAATAAACTCATCGAGACACATCTGGGCATATTTAATGGCTACGGCATAAAAGAATATAGATTCCACAACCAGGGCTTTATGATCACACACAAGACAGAGCTAAACTTACCTATGCAAAATAGTGAGTTAAAATTGGGATATTCTTTGCAGTACAGACAAGCAGAGAATTTAGCTTTGCCCAAGATATTACCAGACACAATAAGCTATACAGGATCGGACGTGAGATATGATTTATTTGCAATGTTCAAAACCAGCCGTCTATGGCTACAGGCAGAATATTTATCTATGTATCTTGGACAGAAGCGCACATGGGGTTATTATGTATTTTCTGCTTTTAATGTGCATAAATCACAGTTTGTTGCTTCGTATGAATATTACAAGGATTTGATACCACAGACAGCAGATTTGCCGGCATTCAGGCTTGGGTATAATTATTTACTGAACAGTTATAAACTGCGTCTTTCGCTGGACAATTACTTTCAGCTCGACGGCTATCATGTAAAAAATTATCTTCTAAGCCTGCAGTTGCAAGTTTTTCTCAAGTAAAGGTGCAGCAAATTTATACTGACAAAATCATAGCCTAATTATACTGCGTCCGCTGGAGAGTTTTAGCTCAATTATTCCGTAATCAGCGTTATAAAAGATTTTTTTATAATTATATGGTATTGTATCACTGGGATAGTCATTTGCCAGATTCGTAGCAACGACATTATAATAAGTCATGCCGCCAACAGAATAAGTGTCGAAAATCTCTACAGGATAATAGAAAGTGGTTATAAGTCCATTTTCGTTGTATGGCAGTCCAGCATGATACTGGTCATTAATTTTTATAGCCAGAAAATTTGTGTCAGATTTGACTGTTACATTAAAGCCGCGCATGCCTGTTCCGTCGATTTTAATATATATTCTAATGCTTGGGCTGTAGCATGTAAGGAAAGTGTAGTCGTATTCAACTTCGTAATATCCAGGTATATAGTGGGGATCCCAGTAGCAATTATAGCAGGGCTCTATCATCTTGTACCAGCCGTGTGTGCGCTTTACAGTGAAATTGAGGGTATCATTATTGGGAGCGAGAAATTGTACTATTTGCCCATCTTTGTATGGTATAAGTTTTTCATATTTTGATTTTAATGGATATTTACCCAAGAGTCTTTCATTTTCTTTTTTTTGGCAAGCAGTGATGAGTAAAAGCATCAATAATAGGAAAGCTCCGATTGTTTTTGCTTTCATTTTGCATAATTTTTTGTTATTAATTTAAGAAGTAACATATTTTTTTGCAAGGTAGAGTGTGATTTTTTGTCAATAGATTTAATTAATTGTGCTAATTTATTCGTGGATAAAAAGCTTGATAGTTAATTGATAGTTTGAAGATAACATAAACTCTGTTTCTTGATTTACAAAAGTCTGTGAATTATCGTATATTTGCAATGAATTTTAAATTTATGTATTGTGCCAGAGGGTAATTTTTATAAAAAGCCGTGCACTAATCCAAACAAAAATTTTAGAGGTGCAACCAGAGAGCTTGCGCGTTATGCCAAGGCAATGGGACATCCAGCACGTATAAAAATTTTACGTTTCCTTAGCCAGGCAGAATTTTGTTATACTGGAGATTTTGTAGAAGTCCTTCCAATGGCACAATCGACTGTTTCTCAACATCTTAAAGAACTTAAAGACGCAGGTTTAATAATAGCCAATGAGCAGCCGCCGCGCGTTAAATATTGCATTAACCATGAAGTTTGGGAGCGAGCAAAATGGCTGTTTTATGAGTTTTTTGATATGCTTGACAAGCCAGATCAAGATAGGACTACTGAACAATAAACAGACGGGATCGCTAATTTTTTGCAAGCTGTGGTTTATTTCTATACAAAATTTTTATAACTTTATTGGAATGCACAGAAATAGGCTAATATGCGATCATCTAAAGCTGAGATAGAAAAGTTACGTGCGAGAATAGAATATCTCGAGCGTGAGGTTGAGAAGTATAAGGCACGGTGCCAGAAGATGAAACTTTCTTATGATGAGCAGTATAAAGAGCTGGAAGAGAATATAGAATATGCCAAATTTATACAGCAAGCATTCCTGCCAACATTTGACGAGATAAAGCTGTCGTTTCCCCAGTCGTTTTTGATTTATTTACCCAAGAACAAGGTTGGGGGAGATTTTTATTTCCATCATCATGATCAAGCCAATGAATATGTGATTTTTGCAGTCGGTGATGCCACTGGGCATGGAATACCTGGTGCTCTGCTAAGTATGCTGGGGCTGAGTATGTTAAATGAAATTGTGCGTTATCAGCTCACATTAAATCCTGCGCTTATTCTGGAGTTGATGCGGCTTAATTTGAAATTTATCTTTCGCCGTTTGACAACAAGTTTCCGTCCAACTACTTTGGACGAGCTGTTCGAGACGTATTTGTTTGATTTCATAACGTTTATAACAGAATCAGTGAGGTATTTTTTGACAAAGATAAATCCTTTTACTTTCAAATGGCAGAATATCAAAGATTTGTTCTCCTTCTCAAGTTATATGCGGGCTGTGCTGGACAAGCGTTTGGAGTATCAGATACAGCAGCAGTCTGCGCTGTATCAGCTGATTGATATAGGGAAAGATTATAGCTTTTCGTTTGATTTGTCCTTGGGCCTGTTTTATCCGGGGAAAAACAAGCTGTTTTATTCTGGAGCTAATCTCTCTGCTCTGGTTTTACGTCATGGTGAGCTTTTTGAACTGAAAGGTGTGCGCAATCCAATAGGCTTTTATTTTGAAGAGAAAAAATTTCAATTAGAAGAATTTGATTTGCAAGATGGCGATACAGTTTATTTCTTTTCAGATGGCTACAAAGATCAGCTGGGTGGCGAAAATCAAAAATTTTCATCCAAGCGTTTCAAGGCTCTTTTGACAGAAATTTCAGAGCTGAGTATGGATGGACAAAAAGAGGCACTATATTCGTATTTCCGTTTCTGGAAAAGTGATTTTGAGCAGACCGATGATATAACTGTCGCTGGCATTCGTTGGTCCAAAGAGGTTTACTCATAATTCACGTACCAGTGCGCCCCATTTTTTGTCGATTTTGAAGTTGTGTTTGAGATAATAATTGCCGAAGAGAAAATGTGCTTTGACCAGTTTGAATCCCTTGGCTTTCATACGTTGGAAAAAGTCTTCCATCATTTGTGTTCCTATTCCGCGTCCTTGCAACGGAGATACTACAGCCATACCGTCTATTAGTACCACGTTGTCTTCCAGCTCTTTGTAACATAATCCTGCAATTATTTGTTCCCGTTCATTGACCACGACATAATGTTTGTCCATTGGGCTAATTTCCTTTGGATAGTTTTCTTTGAAAAAGAGTTTATATACGGCTGCGACTTCGGAGGCATCGATAGGCTCACGCATAGTGTATTCCACACCATAACGGTCTGATATTTTGGTAGATACTATTAAGTGTTCGGCTTGTTTTTCGCCTACTTTGCGATAATCAATCTTGCGTTTACCTTTCAGATTAGGGAAGACCATTTTGTTGAAAATAGCTTTGTCTGCTTCTGTTTTCAGCAGTGAATGGAGATCAGACAGTTCCACTAGTTGCAATGCCAGGACCTCGGGATCATTAATCATTTTATAAAGTAGCTGCTCAAAGACTTCCTGTACCTTAGGCTCAGCACCTGCAAAATAGGTCTGACGGTAGAAAGTATAACGCACTAGTTCAGGATAACGGCTGAGTTTGTACAGGTCAAAAAGTTCGTCAAGTGTCTGTACAATAGCCTGGTGGCTGGCTTGAGAATTTCGTTTTTTCCAGTCCATAAACCTGTCAATAGCATTAAACAGTGCCAGAGGTAAGTAATGCTTTACCTTGGAGCGTTCGATGTAAGAATATGCTTCTTTTATTAGGTACTGACATTCTTCGGTTGTGGGACATGTATTCTGCATGTCCTGGATAAGGTCCTCAGTGAGCTGCAATGCTGATTCTGTCCCTATTGTTTCTATAATAGCATGGAATAGCCAAGTTATTCGTATATAGGCTTTTAGTGAGGGATAATGCGCGACTGTTTTCTGATAAAAATTTTTGTAAATAGCCAGGAATAGGTCAGAAAGGTTTTGACTTTCTTTGTTCCCGGACAGTGAGATTATTTTCACATTTTCAGAGAAATCAACTTCGGGAACCACGACATTGTCTGGGTCGATGCGGCCAGGTAGTATTTTGCGGTTGGTATATTCCCATGCCTTGAGGAAAATGCTTATGGAGCGGATAAACAATTTTCGCCAGAAATTTTTGTCAGCTATATAACCTATTTTTTGAATTTCTGCCATAGAACGAATCTTGTCCCATGCTGAGAGCTGACTTATATAACGAGTGGAATAGATTTTCTCTTCTACCAGAAGATAGCCGAATTCTGTCATAACAGGCTGATCAAAAGGAAGATCAGATAGGGATATATGTCTGTGCAGTGTTCGTATCACTTCTCTATCGGCCAGATGTGGCTCTATGCACAGGTGCAGGTCAAAGTGTTCGCCTTTTTTTGTGTTAATACTTATTCTGTAATGCTTGGAGTCTCTGTATCCTTTGAGCAGAGATATTCTTATGCTCTTGTCCTCGAGCTGTGAGTAACTGAAGTTGTAATTATCATAGGACAGGTGCACGGAAATTTTTAGAAAGTGTTTTATCAAGAGTTTTTTCTTGATGACTGCCTGCATTTGTGAGCTTATGCCTTCGTCAAAAACAAAGAATTTTCCCCATTTAGTTTTTGAAGGTTTTTTGCTGGTTTTGTTGATATATTCTTCGTAGTATTGGGTCAGTTTTTTGAAGGCTTCGCCTCCTTTTTCTGCGAGTTTTGGATCCAGGTCAAATTGCTCCCAACATGCCAGTTCTGCCCGTATTGCTTTGTAATATTGTGGGTTATTTTTCCCGAAATTAACAAACAACTGAAAGATTTTCTCAAACTGCTGGCGTGTTGTTTTGTTAGCAGGCCATTTCAAGCCAATGCGATACGAGCGCATTCTCTGCCGTAGAGCTTGTAATTGTGTGATATTCAGGCTGTATTTGGCAATTTTGTTTACAGATTCTTGTGTCAGGAATGTTTTACCAGAATTTATGAAAGAAGGGAGAATCTTGGAATAGTCAACGATTGGGGTTGTGGTAACCAGCATCTGGTAAGCTGTAGCTCTTATTTTTTCGTCAGGGTGGCAGGCTAAGGCTTCGAGACGCCGTGCAGTAACATCGAGTTTGTTCTTGTCATAATCTGGTATAAGTTTTTCCAATTGTTCAAAATATGGCATTGCTGTCTTAGTATCTGCGTGCAAGATAGTTGAGAGTAGATTATCCAGCAGAACCAGATTTTGGTCTTTGAGCGAGGTGAGCAAAGGAAGACGCGATGGGGAGTAAATATTTCTCTTCTCAGGCAAACAGAGCTGTGAGGTAAAATTTTTCAGAGGCAAATCAAAGTTAGCTTTTGGCGGTGCAAAGATAATAAGCTCAGGGTTGGCTATCCACAAGCGAGGCTGGCGCACAATACGTCCAATGTCAATAATCTTATTTTTTACATAATATGCCAAGTCACCGATGATGAAGAAATTTTCTTTCTTGCATGCAGCGATACGCAAGCGTTTGTGTGTTACTTTGTTGATGAGATAGCCATTTTTTAGTTCAAGATCAGACTCGAGAATGCTTAGATCACGAATAAGCCACCGCGGAATAATTATTTTATAGCCTTTGTGTTCGAAGCTAATGTAATTTGCTTTATAGAGCTGGCTAATGACTTGTTGAAAATTATGTTCAATATTTTTACGTTTATATGAGCCTTTGGGTGTCAGCTCGCCATTTTCGACAGAAAAATCTCGTTCCAGAATAGCAAAATTAACAACACGTTCATAGGGTGCAAGGTCTGAATTTGCCTTGAGTACAATTTGTCGGAAATATTCATAACGGTTTTTTTCGTCTTTCAGTGATGCACAGATTTGGTCTTGGCGGTTTGGTACGATGAGCAAGACATTATAAGGACGTCCATCGCCGACAAGGAAAACACGTTTGACACCGGGGACTCCGTCGAATTTTGATTCTATTAGCCTCGGTGCTATTGTCTGACCTTTGTTGTTTTTGTAAATATCTTTTACGCGGTCGATTATGTAATGATGTCCATCTTCATCGATGCGGAAAATATCTCCGGTTCTTAGCCAATAATCATCTTGATCTGGATATGGTATAATGTCTTCAGGTCCAGCATGTTCCAGATAACGAGCTAAGTAATGACCTTTGATCTCCAGCTCCCCCAGTTCATTGAGCCTCGTTTCGATACCAGGTAGAGGCACACCTACAGAATTTTCCTTATACTGGAATGGTGGTGTCATTGTAATGCCGCCCGTGGCCTCGGTCATGCCAAACCCACTGTTTAGTGAAATGCCATTTTTTTGAAAAAACTTAAATACCTTTGGGTCAAGGTAGCCAGCAGCCGAAAGTCCCCAGCTAAGGCGTATGCCCATGGTGTCCCTGACTTTTTTCTGAACAAAATCATGACTCTCGTGTCCTTTGAGACCCTCGTTAATGCTATCATAAAACTGCTGCCAACGGATAGGAACACTTATGAACCCAGTGGGACTGATTTCTGCGAACATTTTCTTCAACGTATCAAAAGACGGATTGGTAGCCATAACATAGGTTCCGCCCCAGAAAATAGAACCCATCATCTCCAGATAACGCCCAAACGTGTGATACAATGGCAAGTAACATACAAACACTTCGTTGTCCCCCACATCAGGCAAAGCTGCTGCTCGAGCAAAACGCTTGGTTATGATATTATACATTGAGAAACTTACCCCTTTGGGCAGTCCAGTGCTACCAGATGTGAACATTGTCGTAGCTACCTGATTTATGGGACGCCTTGGACGCGATGATAAAATTTCCTTTGTCTCGTTTTTTGTCAGTTTTTTGCTCTCCTGATGCAGGTAGAAATCAACGTGTTCCTGCTGCCATAGCTGCTCATCTATTGTAACGATAAAGGCTTTTTTGCCTGTTTGGTCCAGAGCACGTCGCACAACTGAAAGGCGCTTGATATTATCGACTATAATGTAATCAAAATCAATGAGATTGAGAACATGGGCAAAATTTTCTGTATTGAAGAAAACATTAAGCGGTGTGTCGAAAATATCAAACATCAAACACGAAAGATCAATAATGGCTGTGTCAATGCTATTCTCCGCAAATATCAGGACTTTAGGATTGTCGGATTTGTATTTGTAGAAAAATGCGGCTATCTCACGTGCGCTATTATAAACCTGCTCGTAGGACCAACGCCGGTACTGTTTGCTTGTCCTCTCAATGAAAAGTGGTTTTTGTGGATGCTGTACCAGACGTTGAGTAAATAGATCATGCAGATTGAAGTTTACTGTGCGAATAATTCTGAAAACCAGTTCTACCCACAATTTGCGGTTTGTCTCTGTGCCGAGTGCTCTAAGAAATAGTGGCATGCGTGTAACGTTGAGAAATTCCTTGAGTAGCTGCTCGTTAGGTTTTTTGCTATTTACATAACTGCTGACAAGATTGATTAGTTTCAGGGCAGATTCTGTTGAAAAGTTATCCTGGTATAATAAGCGTTTAATCTCAGCCTGTTTCATCAAAAAGAGTTTAGAATTTCAAAAGGATAATTTAATGAAATTTTATTGGAAGCACATAAAAATAAATACAAAAATAAAACATTATAGCTGCAGATAGAACAAACAGATGCCATATAAGATGATGAAATTTAAGCCGTTGCCAGCGATAAAAGATAATGCCGACAGAATAGAATACTCCTGCCAGAATTATTAGCAACAGACCGCGAATAGTAATAGCCCTGTACAGAGCAGATGGGCTTACCAAGAAGAGCCAACCCATTATGAGATAGAGAATTATAAAAATAGTCTTGGCTTGGTCTTCTAAACCTTCCTTGTCAAAAGCTTTTAGAATAATGCCAATAATAGCCAAAGCCCATTCTATACCGAACAGTATCCACCCTGTCCTGCCATGAAGAGCTATTAGAGTAAAAGGCGTGTAAGTGCCGGCAATCATCAGAAATATGCTCATCTGATCCAGATATGACAAAATTATTTTGCCACGCCCGGCAGGCATGCTGTGGGTCAGTCCTGAGAAGGTGAATAACAAGAACATTGAGCCGCCAAAAATCAAAGAAGCAATAACATGCGTCTGTGTGCCATGTGTCAGACTATAACGTACCATGAAGAAAGTCCCAACAAGTGCAAGCAAGGCGCCAGTGAAATGGCTCAAAGCATTGGCCAGTTCCTCTGCTGGTGTGTATTTTTGCAATGTTTTCATTCCAGAAGTTTTTTGTGCAAATTTAATCAATAGCTCTGTTTAAAGAAAAGCCCTTGTGTAAGTGCTACACAAGGGCTTATGTATTAATATATTGGCTTTAAATAAGAATCATATAGCCAACACAGCAAAAAGATTAATGAACATGACCATGGTCTAATTCCTCTGGAGTGGCGTCACGAACTTCGATGACTTTACCAATGAAATATAGGTCTTTGCCTGCCATTGGGTGGTTAAAATCCATCTTTACGCTGTTTTCACCAATTTCTGTGATTTCGCCGTAAAATTGGTTACCTTCGTTATCTTGCATGGGAATAACATTGCCTACTTTTAGCAGTTCTTCTTGACGCTTGCCGTTTTCATCGTTAAAAGCATCGATAGGAATATCGAGAATATTTTCTGCATTTGGCTGGCCGTAAGCATCGTCAGCAGCGAGCTTGAACTGGAAAGTATCGCCTTGTTCCAGACCTTCGAGCTGAGCTTCGAAGGCGGGCAGCATCATGTCAATGCCAAATATGAATTTCAATGGATTTTCTTCGGTTGCACTTTCAATGATTTGTCCTTCAAAACCATCTGTGCGGAGATCATAAGTTACAGAAACGACTTTTAGTTTTTCAATTTTCATGTTGGATAAATTTGATTGTTTGATTAGTACAAAGATAATTAAACATCCAGGAGTTACACAGTATTTTTGTTTTATTATGATTTTGTCGGAAAGAGCTTTGGTTTGGCTAATCTATCTTTGAGCAGCAAAAAAATTAGATATGGTCAAGCTAAACACATTGAGCAAACAAGAGAAGCGGGTTTTTCGCTATCATTTGGTTTATTCAGTTATTGACGGTACGTTGTATGGTGCTTTGGCATTGAATGAATTTATCCTGCTAAAAAGTCTAAAAGGTACTGATTATCAGGTAGGAATACTATTCCAGATACCGGCAGTAGTGTTGCTATTTGGTGTAATTTTTAATGAACTTATACGTAGAAGTCAGAATAAAAAGCGTTTTATAAGGATGACAGCTGTCCTGACTCGTCTGCCTCTTGCTTTTGTTATATTTTTTCCTTCTACCGCAGATAAGATAACTCCTTTGTACCAGTATTTATTTTTGGCAATCCTAACTGTTTATTATTTGTCAACTCCATTGCTTTTTCCTACAATAAATGTTTTGCTAAAGAATTCATATTCTCACGACAATTTTGGACGATTATACAGTTATGCCACGAGCGTTAGTAAGATTTTTGCCCTGATTTCTACCTTTATTCTAGGATGGCTTCTGGATTTGAATTATTATTCTTTTCGTTACATTTTCTTGGCATTGGGCATTGCTGGTATTGTGGCTGTTTTTATTCTCACGGAGATAGACTACAGAGCCGATAAGGTAGAAGATAAATTACCTTTGTTCAGAGCTGTGAGGGAATCGATACATAGAATGTTCAGAATACTGGGAACAAATAAGCCGTTTTTGCATTTTGAAATTGCTTTTTTTATTTATGGAATGGCCTTTTTGTCAACTTCGGGTGTTATCTCTCTGCTTTTGAACAATGTTCTTGGTTTAAATTATTCATCCTTAGCCTTTTACAAAGATTTTTATAATTTAATTAATATATTGCTTCTGCCTGTGTTTGGGCATTATATTGGTAGGACGGACCCTCGCAAATTTGGTATATTTACATATTTGGCAATGGCCATGTTTTTGTTCTTTTTGTTCCTTTCGTATTATGTTAAGTCAAGTATAGAGTTATGGAATATTAGATTTTATCTGACGCTGGTTTTGGCTTACATATTTTATGGTGTCTTCTCAGCACTTATGGGATTGTTATGGTATATTGGATCTTCATATTTTGGAAGTTCAGAGCATGCATCTGATTATCAGTCTATTCATGTAACATTTACAGGTCTGAGAGGTTCTTTTGCTCCATTGATGGGTATTGCTTTATATCGTGTAATTGGATATTCGGGTGTGTTCCTGCTTGGTATATGGCTTCTTTTGTTGGCAATGGGTGTGATGATATGGTCGATGAGACGAGAAAGGTTGTAGATAATCTCAATACAACTTAACATATTTAGGTGCTCCAGACAATATGTATAAAGGGATATTTTTGATAGCAACAAACGAACTAAAAAATTAATTTTGTTTCAGAACAGCTTGCTTTAACAAAATAGAATGAACACAGGTTTAGACAAGTCTCAACATGAGCTTGAGCAGTTACACAAACAGATCCTCGCTTGTCGGTTGTGCAGAGATAAATTTGGTTTCGAGCCACGTCCCTTTGTTTGGGGCAAAGCAAATGCTAAGATTATGCAAATTAGTCAGGCTCCGTCATTGCGTGTTCACAGAAGCGGAAAGCCTTTTGATGATGTGTCAGGCCAGAGGTTGAGACAGTGGTATGGTATTGATGAAGCACAGTTTTATGACCAGTCGCAATTCTATATCACTTCTATTGCGCATTGCTATCCTGGTAAAACAAGGCGAGGGACAGACAGACATCCTCCAGTGTCATGCGCACGTCTTTGGCTGGAGCGGGAAATAAGACTAGTTCACAACGAGATTTTTATTATCATTGGCTCTGTTGCTGCCAGATATTTTTACCAAGATAGAGACTTTACCAGCTTAGTGTTCGATAATCATCTCATGCTCAGGAATAAACCAGCTATGGTCCTGCCACATCCTTCGCCTGCTAATTGGCATTGGCTGGCGGCTCATAAGGATTTTGAAACGCAGGTTTTGCCAGGGGTAAGGCAAATTATTCACCGGACTTTGAACGAGTAAGTGGATTAAATTTTAACGCCAAAAATAACAATGTCGTCATTTTGGTAATTGTCTCCGTTCCATTCTTTTATCACCTTCAGGAGCAAATTCTTCTGTTCTGCAAGGGGTAGGTTGCTTATTCCTTCTAAGATTTTTTCGTAATTTTTTCGAGAAAGCTTTTTGTAATTATTGCCTCCAAGCAGGTCTGTAATACCGTCGGAATTGAGTATAAGAACATCATTGGGTTGCAGAAGAATTGTATGTTGAGTGAATTCTCTTTGTATCAGGTTTTGACCTATTTGTGCCTTGGTCCCTTTGTACTTTTGCAATTTTCCATCGCGCAAAAGGTAGAGAGTGATATTAGCACCAGCATATTTAAGCTGCTGAGTATTCCTGTCGTATATACACAAGCCCATTTCAAATCCACTAGATTTAACGCTTTCTAAATTTGAATGATGAGATAATGTTCTAATTTTTTCTTTCAAGAATGTAAGCGCTACTTGTGGTTCGCTGAATCTGTCCGCTATTTCATGAATTAAGCTAATGCCAATGAATGCTATTAAAGCACCAGGCACACCGTGTCCAGTGGCATCACCAATACCCCAGATTATTTTGTCTCCATGTTTATAGGCAAAATAGAAATCACCACCGATTTTGTCTCGTGGGATGAAGATAACGAAATGTTCTTTGAAAAGTGTATTTAGATAGTCCTCGGTTGGGAGAAGCGCTGATATTAAGTAAGATGAGTATGTAATACTGTCATCGAGATTATGCAAAATTTCTTCTAACTGTGCCGACTGCTGTTGTATTTTTTTATTAGCCTTTTCTACTTTACGTTTTTGTTCTTCGAGCATAAGGGACTGAGCGAAAAGTTTCTGATTTAATGCATCTTGCTGCTTTATATTTTCATTAATTCTCATTCTCTGATTGACACGATCAATAAGAAGGGATATGAGAAAGCTTAGCTTGTCAAAGAATTGTTTTTGTTCCTCACTAATTTCTGTACCTGGAGCTGTGTATAGGTTGATTATGCCGATTATTTTATCCCCAATTTTTAGAGGGATTACAATATGTCCATGATCAGACGTTCCTTCCACTGTTATTGAATGGTCACTGTCAATGTGCTTTTTTAAAATAGGTTTACCTGTCTGTAATACCTGCCCACATAGACATTGTCCTGGTTTAATAATAGAACATTGATTTTGCCATTTATCAAAACCAATTGAAGCGGCTAGCTTCAGATTGCCGTCGTCATTAGTAATGTAAATAGCACCCTGAGACAGGAGATTGAGCCATGATGTATTTATTATTTCTTCGAGGATTTCCTGGAGCAGACTTTGCCGATTTACCGTATCAATATTTTTGAATACTTCGTTAAGTATCTGGAATAGAGTTAATTGTATCTTGTCTTTTTCTATAAGTGTAAGTAACTTTTGATTTTTGATTAAGAGCTGACGACGGGCTTTGAGCAATTTATAACTCAGATAGGAAATTACAATAAGTACGAAAAGTATAAATAGCGCCATGTATCGATAAAGACGAAGCAGCTTTGTCTTCGCACGGGAAAGGTTTTGATAATAGACGAGTTCGGCTTGTGTCTTTTTGATAGATTGTTGCTGCTGGTAAATTTGTAATTGTTGCATTTGCTCGGCATTCTGGAGAGAATCCTTCAAAGCCGTTTTTTTCTCAAGAAAATATAAAGCTTGCTCATGCTGTGATAGATTTTTATTAAGAAGGTAACCTATGTGATAAAACATCTGTTTGTCTGCTGGTACAAATATGTTTTGTTTAGACAATAGCAGAGTCTGGGCACTATCGAAATAATCCTTTGCTTGGGTAAACCTTTTTAAACTAATGTAAGTATCTGAAATGCTCAAATAATCATAATATTGAGAATAGATGTTTTTTAGTTTTTTGTCAGTTTCCAAGGCTTTCTTGTAATAATACAAGGCGCTTGCAAAATCTTTTTCTGACTCATAAATCCTTGCTTCGATTATGTTTATCTTGCTCAAGAAAAAGTCAAGATGCTCTTTGTGTGCTTGTTCTCTGACCTGTTCTATAATATTTATAGCGTTCTGATAATCAGTCTTATCCTTGAGATAAAGAGCCTTGTTCATTAATGTATAGGTATATTGAAGTGTATCCTTGAGCTGGGTATAGAGGTTTAACGCCTTATCAATGTAAGCAATAGCAGAATCGATAAGGTCTTCTTTGTAATAAATTATTGCAAGATTTGAAAATACAGATGCCAGGGCAGACGTGTCTTTATGTTTAGAGAAAAAATAAATTTCATGTCGATATATGGAATAAGCCTGTCGGTATAGTTTTAGGCTCAGATAAATAGAAGCTATGTTGTGTTTTATGTACATTATATTAGTAGAGTCTTTGCAGAGCTTAAGAGCTTGATTCAGAAGCTTATGTGCATCAGCAAATTTTCCTTGGTTAATGAGAATTATTCCTTTGTAATTGTACACTTTCGAAAGCAAATCAGGGCAGTTGCACTGGTGTGCTACTTGCTCTGCCTGGTCATAAAAATATAATGCTGAATCAAAATTAGAATACTGATAAACATCTCCAGTGTCTAAATAAGAAAGAATTTGTTTTCTTAAAGTGCTATCTGGGCTTTGAGAGCCGGACTGAGAAAAAGCCGAGGGAATAACGCCTGTTAGTGCACAGATTAAAAGTATTTTATAAAGCGTTATTCGCATCACTTACAATAAGATTGATACTTGTGGTCTGATTCAATGATATGGTCAAAGAGCCAATCTCGTAAAAAGAGCATTATATCATAACTGAGCAATTGATCTTTTTTCTTGAATCTCGTAATAAATTCATTAACTTTTCTGACAAATTCTTGGTGTTCTTTAATGTGCTCTTCCTTCAAAGGATAGTTCGTCTGTTCAAACATCTTCTCTTCTGTGGAAAAATGATAAACAGTGTAATCATACAACTGCTGCAAAATTTCACTTATCACTTCGTTTGCCTTTGCCTTGGTGAATGCGTCATAGAGTTGATTAATTAAATTAACTAACCTTTTGTGTTGATTGTCCACCTTTTCGCAAATTTCCATTTCTGGAGTCCATTCAAACAACTTATTCATAATTAGATTATTTTTTTAACGAAAAAATACTTTATCTCTCAAATTTATATAAATTGCAGTAAAGATAAAAAATAAATTAAAATTTTTCTATTTTAGAAATGATTTTAACATAATAATTATGCAGATAAACATTGGTTGCAGCGGCTTTCCTGTGGCACGTCAGAAATATTACAAGGACTTCGATCATGTGGAGGTACAACTAACTTTTTACCAGATTCTCACCGATGAGCGTCTTGCTAAGTGGAGGTCAGAAGCACCGGGAAATTTTGTTTTTAATGTAAAAGCCTTTCAGGGAATCACTCATCCTATATTTATGAATACATGGCGGCGGGCAAATATACCTCGGCAGGGTGAATATGGATATTTCAAAGACAGCACAGATGTCTTGTGGTCATGGGAACAAACACTAAGAGAAGCACAAATACTCGGAAGCAAATTTATTCTCATACAGCTGGCAAAAAGTTTTAGGCAGACACAGGAGAACCTAAGAAATATTTATAATTTTTTCGAGAAAATAGACCGCGGGAACTTCTCTATAGCGATAGAGCTAAGGCGCTGGTCCGAGCAGTGGATAGAACATATATGCAGAGAATTTCAACTGATAGCAGCTGTGG
>JALWCU010000082.1 GCA_027015275.1 Bacteroidales bacterium
GTCCGAGCCACACGGTCGCGATAGTGTAAATTTTCAATATCCTGCCAGTCGGTAACTGCAAAGCCATGAAATCGCATTTCCTGCCTGAGAAGTACAGTAATAATATCGTGGCTGGAATGTACAGGAATTTCATTGATTATGCCCGATGAAATCATTACAGTTTTTACGCCAGCATTGACAGCAGCCTGAAACCCAGGAACATGCTTTTCGTACAACAGACGCGGGCTTATCTGAAAAGGCTGGCGGTCTTTGCCACTGGTGGAATTGTAAGCGAGGAAGTGCTTCATGCAGGCTGCCACGTGGTATTTGTCAATTGTTTGGCCAGTGCCTTGCAGACCAGTAACAGCAGCTTTGCCCATTTGCGATGTAAGGTATGGGTCTTCGCCAAAAGTTTCCCACATACGCGGGTCTCTTGGATCGCGTCCAATGTCCATGACAGGCGTAAATACCCATGGAATACCCGAAGCACGTGTCTCGTAGGCGGTTATTCCAAAAAGTTTTTTAACCAGCTCAGGGTCGAAAGTAGCAGCCAGACCAATTTCCTGTGGAAAGAGTGTTGCGCCCTGCGTGTAGTTGGTTCCGTGAATGGCGTCTATACCATAGATAATTGGAATACCCGAAGCGTGGAGAGAATATTTTTGCAAAGTTTCGATCAGCTCGTTCCATTGCTTGCGAGTAAATGGATATTTATAATTACTTTTATTCAGTACTGACCCTATTTTGTATTTTTTGAAAGCAAGCGATAACATCTGGGTATCAAGTGTATAAGTATTAAGAGACGTGTCTTTTTTGAGCAAGACATCGAGGGTAACCTGCGTCATTTGTCCCACTTTTTCTTCCAGAGTCATTGTGGACAGGAGGCTATCAACCTTTCGGTCAATATCCGTTCTCTGACTATAATTCTGCTGACAAGCAGCAAGAAGCAATGCAATAAAAGCAAAAATGAATAAGATGGTTTTTTTCATGAGAAATAAGGTTTTATGTTTCGGGTAATTTGTTCCACCAAAGTTTTTTTAATAAAATAGAAGTTATAATCACAAGAGATATGGCTAAGAAGAATTCTTTTTTTCGTATAAAAACGAGGTACATAGCTGATGCCACAATGGATGTTTGCCAGATTATGCCAATGAAGATCAATAGTGCGTGTTTTTTGAAGTTTTTATTTGGCTCAAGGTCAGGGTCATTTCGTTTTAATTTTTCAAAGATAGGTTTCCACCATCCCCAGGGACGGACATTATAGTAAAATTGTTTCAGGGTTGTCATGTCTGTTGGGCGGTTCACAAAAGTAGCTATTAGAGCAGCAATAAGAGAAACCAGAAATATGGCTGGGAAAAGATAAAGACTATTTACTGAAGGGAAAATCAAAGGTAGCACCACAGCAGCAATCAATCCCCAGAAGATACCCCAAAAATAGCCATAACCGTTAAATCGCCACCAGTACCATTTGAGCAGGTTTGACAAAATATAACTGCCCCATAGCGCAGATACTATCCACATGAGAATGTCATTAATACTCGAGACAAACCAACCAAAAATTATTGTTACCAAAACAACAGCAATTCCCGTAGAATACTCAATCAAAGTCAATTTCGAACCGTCATCCAAATTTTTCTTTTCCAGAATAATGTCATTAATCAAGTAGGCTTGTGCTGCGTTGAGCGTACTGGCAAAAGTGGACATAAAAGCAGCTATCATTGCGGCAACAACAATACCTGCAAAACCTACAGGAACGTATTTTTCGATAACGGCTGGCATAAGATTTTCCAAATCAATATGGCCAGGCCCAAGGTTTAAATCTTTAAAGTGAACCAAAGCCAGAGCAGTTAAACCAGCGACCATGAGATACCTGGCAGGATTGAGAAATATATTCACACTTGCGCTCATTTTGGCTGCATCCGAAGGACTGGGCGATGAGAGAATTTTTTGCATATCATAGCTTGGAGCTGGACCTGCCATGCTTGCTAATATGCCTTTGAGTAGCATTATCATAAAGAACACAGAAAACAGAGACAAACCATCTGTTGCGATTTTCTCTTTAACCTGCGGGATTATATTTGACCAGTCTAAGTTTAGTTTAGCACCGAACCAAGGCGAAAACCAGCCATCTGGCACGACAAGTCTGTGCGTTACCAGAGTTTTCATAGCAGTAAAAGCAATAACGACCGAAGCCAGGGTTAACACAGTGTACTGAATAATATCCGTTAGAATAATGCTTCTCATGCCGCCAATGATTGCGTAAATGGATGCCAAAAGTGTAAAAATGACACCATAAATTTTGTAATAATCTGCTGGTGCGATATCTATTTTTATGTGCAAAAAGGTCTCAATCCGCTGCCATGGGAGCATGATTTGAACAAATTTCCCAACCCCCACAAAACCATAGGCAAGCAACGAAAGAGACAGTATTATGGAAAAAATCACTATAACAGTATGGCTCAATTTTGCGCCGCGATCATTGCCAAAGCGAGTTTTTAGCCATTCAGCGCCTGTAGTAACGCCAGAGCGCCGTACCCAGGCCGACAAATATACCATCAGAAAAATCTGATTGAACACAGGCCAGAGCCACGGCAACCATAGGCTTTTCATACCATAGACAAATGCCATTGTAACAAGCCACATCGTACCCGAAATGTCAAACATACTCGTGGCATTAGACATACCAATTAGTTGCCAGGGTAATTTTCTGTTTCCCAGCAGATACGATACCTTACCAGTTGCGCGTGTTTTGAAGAGCACACCTGCAAACAAAATGAAGCCCAGATACAACAGAATAATTATTATGTCGCGGCCTGTCAGCTGCATAATCAGAAAGGTAAGATAAGTTTTTCCTTTTTTGTTCTCTCATATACGTCCCAGCTAAAAATGAACAGATTTGCAGGTTTGTGAGCTACACCATGCTGTTTTTCGTCGAGTGGAATAATGTACTTGACCTGTTGAATTTTCCGTCTGAAATTGCGTTTGTCAAGCTTAATGTCAAATATGGCTTCAATAGCATTTTGCAGTTCAGTGAGAGTGAATTTTTCTGGAAGCAGCTCAAACACAATAGGCTCATGCTTTGCGTGGTATCTTAGACTCTCAAGAGCCTTTTCCATAATTCGTTTGTGGTCAAATCCCAGCTCTGGGATATTTTTTACCGGATACCAAGCCACGTTTTGATGCTGCTGGTCTGGACGGAATTTCTTAGTATCAACAAGAGCATAAAAAGCTATAGAGATTACGTGGTCTGCTATGTTCAGCCCAGTATTTTGTTTCAGGTATTTAATCCATATCTGGTCTTTGGGGCTTGAGAGTCTGTCTGTTTCGGAGAAAGTATGAAATTGATTCAGAAAGATATTATCAAAACCCGTAACATCTTTGAGTATTCTCTGCGCTGCTTGTTCGGCAGTTTCGCCTTTGAGAACATGATGACCAGTAAGTGTATGGTCATTAATAATGAAATTGCCCTTGTCATCTTTCAGGGTTCTTTCCTTCAGAAGCACATTGAGTTCCAGCCCATCAAAGCCAAAAATGACGCAGTCAACCGATAGATTAGGTATAACTTGTGTTTTCATATCGTGTTGTTTATACACTTTGCTGTAAAATTAAAAAAATAATTTTAAAGTTTGTGGTGGTTTTACGTAAAAGTGATAATAATCGTTTTGTTATTAGAATATTATATATGTGTAGATATTTTTAATCAAGTTAAATTTTAAAAATTTTTACAAATATTTTTATTATTTTAACATGAAGAAAAATTTTATTAGTGTTAATTTTACACTAAGCAAAAAAATTGCTTTAAACCATAAAATTTTTCAGTATGAGAGATTGCTTAAAAAGCTTCTTTAAAGAAGTCGTGATGGGTAAAAGACTGCTATCCATTCTTTTCTTTTTGTTTTTATTCTCTTTTACCCTGAGTGCCCAGCAAAAATATACTTACTCTGGGAAAGTTATTGATGAAAAAGGTAATCCACTTCCTGGCGTTAGCGTCATTGCCAAGGGAGTTTCTAATTTAGGGACTATTACAGATGTTGACGGTAAATTCATGTTGGAGACCAATAAGTCATCTTTGACATTGACCTTTTCAATGGTAGGTTACAAGACAGTGGAACAGACCTTTTCACCTTCGGCAAATATTGTCGTTACTATGCAGCAAGAGCAAGTCAGCCTTGAGAGTGTTGTTGTTTTAGGCTATGCTACACAGAAAAAGAGTCTGGTAACAGGAGCTATATCGAGTGTAAAAGGCAATGAGATATCCAGTTTGCCAGTGTCTCGGGCAGATTATGCTCTTCAGAGTTTAAGCTCTGGCGTTTTGGTACTTCCTACTTCTGGCTCGCCTGGTGCTGGCACACAGATTCGTATTCGCGGTATTAACTCGAACGGTTATGCTAATCCGCTTTTTATTGTGGACGGAATGAAAACAGGTGATATTAGTGATCTTGATCCTAATGACATAGCTTCGATAGAAGTTCTCAAGGATGCTGCTTCCGCTGCTATCTATGGTACAGAAGGTAGTAACGGAGTTGTCCTGATTACTACAAAATCGGGAAAAGCTGGTAAATCGACTGTTTCGTATGATATGCAATATGCTGTGCAGGTGCCACGTATTCACACAAGACTGATGAATGCACAGGAATACTTGCAATGGATGAAGGAAGCTGGAGATACCCTTGCAGACACTGGTTATGATACTGATTGGCTACATGAGCTCATGCAGAATGCACCTATGCAGAGACATCATGTTTCTTTCTCTGGTGGTTCGGCAAATACTAATTATTTGTTTTCTGCATCATATTTTGACCAAGATGGTATTGT
>JALWCU010000083.1 GCA_027015275.1 Bacteroidales bacterium
TGTTTGTTTACTAGTATTCGTCTTTGTTATTTATATGCTAGATAATCCTAAGCATACCCTGCCAGTAATTCCGATGATGTTCGGCCAGTGATTCCGGCATACCCTGCCACTATTAATATGAAGTATTATGGGAGGGTATTTTGCATCAAAATCATTTTAGATTCCGAAGCAAACACTGCCAAAATTGAATATGGTAAGGGAGTAATTTTTACCAATCCGAAGTAAACACTGCCATTTTTATTTTCAGATTTCTATTTGTATCTGGTGGATTTGTCAAATCAAATTCATTAGAAACATGGCTGCAAAACCAATAGACATTATGAAAATAAAACAATTATTGTTGCTCAAGAAAAACAGCTTTTCCAATCGAAAAATAGCAGAAGCAATCGGTGTAGATCGCAACACAGTAAATGAATATGTTCGGAAACTTGATTCAAGCGAAAAAAGCTACGCAGAACTACTCGAACTTGAAGAGCTAGAACTTCAGAAGCTTTTTCCTTCAAAAGAATCCATAGATAAAGAGCGCTATGAAGATCTGCATGCCCTATTCCCTGACTATGTGAATGAGCTTAAGAAACCGGGGTGTACAAAACTTACCCTATGGCACACATACAGAAGGGAACACAAAGATCATTACAGTTACTCCCAGTTCTGCCTACTTTTTAGTCAGTGGCAAAGCAGTAAAAATATAAGTGGAAAGCTAACACATATTGCGGGCGAGAAACTATACATTGATTATACAGGGAAGAAGCTTCAAATAGTTGATAAAGAAACCGGAGAGATACAAAATGTAGAAGTCTTTGTTGGAATACTTCCGGCAAGTCAATACACCTATGTTGAAGCAAGTCTGGATCAAACCAGGGAGTCGTTTATCAAATCCGTTTCTAACAGCCTGTCATGGTTTGGTGGGGTTCCACAGGCAATAGTCCCAGACAACCTAAAATCGGCAGTTACCAAATCAAGCAAATACGAGCCTGTGGTGAACAAAACGTTTCGTGACATGGGATGTCATTATAACTGCGTGATAAACCCTACGAGGGCCTATTCCCCGCAAGATAAAGCATTGGTTGAGAGTTCTGTCAAGCTGGTATATCAACGTATTTTCTACCCATTGTCTAAGATGATATTTTTTTCACTTGAGGACTTGAACAAACAAATACGGTTTTTATTAAAAGAGTATAACGGCTATAAACTTCAAACAACAGGCATAAGCCGTTACAAGCAGTTTGTAGACATTGAAAAAGAGCACCTGTCCCCATTGCCGGCAGAACCATACAGGATAAAGCATTACAACAGAGCAAAGGTTCAAAAGATGGGGTATGTTTACTTAAGCCAACAGAAGAACTACTACAGTGTACCATATCGCTTTATTGGAAAACAGGTGGAGATACAGCATTCCATCGATACCGTTGATATATACTATAACAAAGAGCGCATAGCTTCACACATCAAAAGCTTTAAGAAGGGCAGTTACATAACAAACAAGGAGCATCTCTCAAGCACACATAAATTTGTTCAGGAGTGGAGTAAAGATTTTTTTGT
>JALWCU010000084.1 GCA_027015275.1 Bacteroidales bacterium
ACTTATCCCCATTGAATGGCAAAAATTCAAGGTACAAGCACTCCTGCGTCATCTCAACATAAAAGCAAAATACAGAATTGATTACATGATGCAGCTTACAAAAGTACTTTATAGTATTCCCAAAGCTGAGATATACAAAATAGAATTCTCAAAAGATAAAAATAATTTTTACAAAGGTTCATTAGAATTGCTCGTGCTCAATGATCAAGATCTCCAGTCAATGATAGAAAAAATCAAACAAATACAGGGCACAATTTCTGTGGAAATAGTCTGATTTTTTTATTAACTTTGATAAAACTCAAACATATTTTATTATGTCCAAAAAACAACAAGCCGAAAAAATCATCCGCTCACATGTGCTGTGGTCAATGGCAGCTGGCGCCGTGCCATTTCCTTTTATCGATGTAATGGGCGTTACATTCATTCAAATGGATATGTTCAAGCAAATAAGCAAAATTTACAGTGCTGACTTTGAGCTAAACAAAGGTAAAGCACTGATAACTTCTTTTGTAACATCAACCTTAGGCGGCACAATAACAATCGGACCTTCACTGTTCAAAACTGTGAAAAAGCCGGCCAGCATGATTTCAAACTCTGTGCTTCAGGGCGCTTTGACTTATGCACTGGGATATCTTTTCCTTAATTCTTACGACGAGGGAAAGTGTTTCTTTGATCTGGGACTGAGCGATTCCACAGAGCTCTTTGAAGAAGCATTCGAAAGAGGGAAAGAATACGTCAATACACTTTCCAAAAATTAATCGTTCAAAAACTGCTCTTAGGGCGACTACTCAGTTAAAATATCTTATACTGTGTAGTCGCCCTTTCTTATCCTCGCCAAACATCTTAAGAAAATTCTTTCTTAGGAATACTCAAGCCCAAAAGCCGCACAATTCTATATCTAAAATTCCAACCCTAACCCCAAAATCCTTGCAGTAGCCCTATAGCTAACCTACAGGATACTACAAGCTGTGTATCAAATCATTCACAACAGCATAAGCACAATAAATACCAAAAACAGCCGGTACAAAAGCTATTGTTCCAAGCGAGGTTTTCTTATTGCGCTCATTGACATATATCAGAACTTCTGGACTTACAGGCTCTGGCGAAAAAACAGCATTAAATCCAGAATATACTCCCAGCCTATGCAAACGCTTTCGCAGTTGCCGTGCAAACTTATCCCCATAAGTCTCTGAGAAATCTACAATCCTAATCTGCGTAGGATCAAGCTTACCACCTGTGCCCATGGCACTCACTAACCGGTAGCCCTTTTGCAAAGTGTGATAAATCAGCAAGACCTTAGGCGTCAGTGTGTCAATAGCATCTACTACGTAATCATAAGTATTTTCCGAAAGTACACGTACTATCTCATTTTCATCCAGGAAGTTATCTTCTATTTTTAGCTTTAATTGTGGATTTATATCTAGTAGTCTCTTGCCCAAGACATGGGCTTTTTTCTCACCCACCGTAGAATGCAGAGCTTGAATCTGGCGATTTATGTTACTGTGCTGCACAACATCGCTGTCCACAAT
>JALWCU010000085.1 GCA_027015275.1 Bacteroidales bacterium
CCGGACGAACTGGGAAAATATATGCATCCTTATTGAGAACATCAGGTGTGAGATGGCGCAGAGCTGAGTAGTCGTCGAGAATGTAAAATCCACGACCAAATGTAGCCAAGACAAGGTCTTTTTCACGCTTTTGAATAGCTATGTCATAAACAGCGATTGTCGGCAAGCCAGACTTGAGTTGTACCCAATGTTTGCCCTGGTTTGGAGAGAAGAATACGCCAAACTCTGTACCAACGAAAAGCAAATTAGGATTCTCTGGGTCTTCGGCAATGGTATAAGCGCTACCACGAGTTGGCAAATCATTGGAAATGAGCTGCCAAGAATGCCCCCGGTCATGGCTGACAAGAACATAAGGTTTGAAATCGCCTTGTTTAAAATTGGCTATTGTAGCATAAACAGTATTTGCATCATGCTGAGAAGCAAAAATGTCTGTTACATAAGAAAGACTGGGCACACCGGGGAATTTGCTAATCTTGCGCCAAGTCTTGCCACCATCTTCTGTAACCTGTATCAGTCCATCATCTGTGCCAACATAAATAAGTCCTTCTACGAGCGGAGACTCATCTAATGCAACGATAGTTCCATAAAGGGATGTAGAGCCGTCTTTGCCTACAGCATCATAAGGCCAATATTTACCCATACATGGTGCTATATCGCTGCGGTTAAGGTGTTGTGTCAGGTCAGGGCTAATCTTAACCCAGGTCTGCCCCTGGTCATCGCTACGGAAAACATAATTAGCAGCAATGTAAAGGCGCTTGTGATTATGAGGACTAATAATAAATGGTGTATTCCAGTTCCAACGATAAGTAAGCTCACCTTTACCAGGCATTGGCTTGATATACAGGCGCTCACCACTTCGGCGGTCATAACGATAAATGTTACCATATTGATATTCACTGTAAACAATATTTGGGTCAACCGGGTCAACCATGCCAGCGAATCCGTCGCCACCGACTGTCTCAAACCATTCGCAGGATGTTACACCTTCCGAACTGGTATTGCGTGATGGTCCACCGAAAGAGCTGTTATCCTGTGTGCCGCCATAGACATAATAAAATGGTTTGTCATTGCTAACATAAACACGGTAAAACTGAACGATTGGAAGGTTGGCAAAATGCCGCCAGGTCTTACCACCATCATTACTTTCATAAGCTCCACCATCACAGCCTATTAGCAGATGTTTTGTATTACTGGGGTCAATCCATAAGATATGGTCATCTACGTGACGATTTTTGTTGCCGAGAATTTTCCAAGTTTTACCACCGTCATAACTGACCTTGGACACAACTTCGAGTGAATATACCTTGTTAACATCTTTGGGGTCTGCAAAAATATTACAAAAATATTGACCGCTGGTGTGGTAATCGCTCATCCTTTGCCAGGACTCACCACGGTCAGTGGAACGGAAGAAACCACCGTTTTTATCTTCGCCATAAATCATTGCGTAAAGCACATCTGGGTTAGCTGGAGAAATAGCAATAGAAATTTTACCTTTCCAGCCAGAAGGCAAGCCATTTGTTATTTTTCTCCAGGTCTGGCCACCGTCTTCTGATTTGTAAAGGGCATCAGTGGGTCCGCCACCAATTTTTGTCCAGAAACGACGACATCTCTCCAAAGTAGTAGCATACATAATATTAGGATTACGTGGGTCCATATAGACTCCGCTGACTCCTGTATATTCATCCACATAAAGTACTCGTTTCCAAGTTTTTCCACCATCTGTTGTCTTATACAATCCACGGTCTCCTCCAGAGCGCCATAGAGGACCTTCGGCTGCAACGAATACTATATTTGAATTCTTAGGATTAATAGCTATCATACCGATATGTTCGGACTGCTTCAAGCCCATATTTTTCCAGGTCTTGCCACCATCTAATGATTTGTAAACGCCATCACCATATCCTACAGAGCGCTGGAAATTATTTTCGCCAGTACCCACCCATACCACATGTGTGTTATTTGGATCTATTGCGACACAACCAATTGAATAAGAGCCTTGATGATCGAATACAGGTGTGAAGGTTATGCCACCATTTGTGGTTTTCCAGACGCCGCCACTTGCAGCAGCAACATAGAACTCATCATGATTATAAGGATTGACTGCTATATCGGACACACGTCCAGATGTGTAAGCAGGGCCAATAGAGCGGAATTTAAGTCCACTAACTAACTTTGAATCAATGTTTTGGGCATTGACAAAAAACGGAATCAAAAGAAAAGCTAAAAATACTTTTAAACGCATGGCAAACAATTTTAGGTTTTTGTTCTAAATTATTGTTTAAAAAAGTTTTATAAAAAATTTTTAAATGAAAAATAGTTAATAAACATTAATGACTGGCTCTTGGGATGGCGATCTGTAAGTTAGGAAATCATATTAAATCCTTGTTTATTCTCAGCCCGAAGACAAGGATGTCATCTACTTGTTGGTTGTCGCCTTTCCATTTGTTGTATTCTTGTTTTATAAGACTAAGTTGGTCTTGTACGGGGAAGTGGTATAAATTTTTCAGTAAGGATATGAATCGACCTCTTTTATATTTTTTGTTATTCTGTCCGCCGAACTGATCCAGGAATCCATCAGTAGAAATATATATCATATCGCCGTCCTGTAGTTTTATTTTATGGCTAAAAAATTCCGTATCAATATGCATATCATAGCCTATTGTCCTTTTATTGGCCGGTAGTATTATTGTTTCGATATTACCTCCATTATTTCTCAGTAAATAAAGAGGCACATAAGCTCCTGAATATTCCAGTGTTTTATGGTCAAAATCAAAAATACAGAAAGCCAAATCAATGGAATCACGTGCTTCATTCTTTTTCCCTCGCTGACGTAATATCAAAGAAACTGTCTGAGTAAGTTCAGAGAGAAAGCGGCTAGCATTTATATCTTTTAGTTTATCACTCACTGTGTTCAAGGCTAGTGTTCCTATAACACTCATGAATGAGCCTGGTATGCCATGGCCTGTTCCGTCTGCTATAGCCAATAGGACTTTACCCTTGTGTGCGCGTGCCCAATAAAAGTCTCCACTGACAATATCCCGTGGTCTGAAAAAGATAAAATAATTCTTGTAAAAAACAGCTCTCATAAAAATTTCCATAGGCAACAAAGCCTGCTGAATACGTTTAGCATATTGAATAGAGCTGATTATTTCCTGATTTTTCTGCGTGAGTTTTTCCTCTGCCTCTTTCAGCTTTGTAATGTCGGTTTGTATAACTACAATATTTTCCACTTTCTCTTCTGGGCCATGAATAGGCGACAAAGTTGTTTGCAACCAAAATTTCTGTTTATCGAAGATCAGTTGACTTATGAAAGAGAAGGAACGTTTTTCATTAATAGCTTTTTGGTAAAAATGCTTGAACTCAGGACTAAGTTTGAAAAGGTTATTTAACCACTGCCTTGAGCTTTCGGGTTCGACTAAGTACTTTATGTCAAATTTTGTTTTTTGTTCAAAAGCTTTGTTGACCCAGGTTATTTCGCAGTTGGTATTAATGAAGAAAATCAAATTGTCAGTAGAGTCTATAGCGATAGAAAATTGGCGTAATTTCTTTACAGTACTGTTTAGAATTTCTGCGTTTGTTTTTAATTCTTCCTGCTGTTCTATTAGTCGCTTCTGCTGCTCAAGTAATTCTTTGTTCTTTTGTTCTAATATTTCCTGCTGGTTTTTAAGCTCTTCATTCAGGTCTTCTAAGAGTTCATTTTTTTTCTTGAGCTCTTTTTGCTGCAATTTGATTTTTGTCGAGTTTATGATATAATCAGTAACGTCGTGCTCTATAGCTATGATTTCGTACACCCTACCTTGCTTTATCAATGGTGATATAGTAGTTTGTAGCCATATTTTCTTGTTATTAAAAATGTGAAAATTAATGTAGCGCACAGTTTTTTTCTCATTAACGAATCGGAACACATCATTAATTCTTTTGTAGGTAGAGAGATTCTTGAGATTCTTGCCAATGGTATCATTAGTTAATCCATATATCTCCTGGCAAGTTTTATTAAACCATACTATTATGCCGTCAGGCTTTGTAACAAAGATTGAATTTTTTGACAGATAAGTAGCTATATAGAGCCTTCGATAATATCTAAATCGCCGCTGGATTTCTCTGTGTGCTTGTTCCAGTTCCTGCTTTTGGCGTTTGAGTAAGATATTTTTCTTTTTTATTCGCCTACGCAGATATAGTGTAAAGAACAGCATTATAAAAAGCAGTAAACTGAAGACTGCCAATCTTAAGTTATATTTACGCGATAGTTTTAATTTTTGCCTTATTAATTTGCTCTCCAGTTCTGTCCTTGACTTCTCTTCAATACTATTTAGCACAAAGGCTTGATTCCTTTTGACGATAGAGTCTTCTATTTTTCCGTATATGTCTATGTAGGTGAAAGCTTTTTGATAGTCATTTATATCTTTGTACAAAGATGACAGATAAAATGCATTCTTTTGCAGATAATAGAAGTTGTTAATCTGTCTAAAAATTATGTAGGATTTTTTTAGATAAATCTGAGCACGATTGTAATCTGATATAGCTAAATAATATTTACCAAGATCCAGGTATGACAGGGCTAAGCGTAGCTTGTCTTTATTAGGAATTCTCAGGTTATAAGCTATTAGAATATATTTATATGCTTGTGAATATTTATCTTGAGCCAGGTAGGTCTGAGCCAATAATTCATAGATGTCAGATCTTTCCAATGGTTTGTCTTGAGGGATAATTACTAATGTCCTTGTAAGCAAGGAG
>JALWCU010000086.1 GCA_027015275.1 Bacteroidales bacterium
AAAAGTCAGCTCTCATACCTTGCAAAAGCCTACCTTGGTTGAAGTAAGTAGTATGCTCTTTATCTCCTCCTATTTTTCTCCAACTATCCACACCAAAAAGGTTGTCATAGTATCCATTGCTCATCCACTTATAATGAGGAAGTTTGTCTATATCTTGAGAGAGATAACTATCTGCAAACTCTTTAGCCTTTTCAAGCCCAACCAAACCAAGCCCGAGAGCTACACCCCTGCCTATTATCCCGCCACCAAGCATATTTATAGCAGCAGTAGTTAGAGGATGTAACATCATTTGCTTTAGCATTACAGGAGTTGACTTATAGGCAAAACTTGTAAAAGGCACTACTCGCCTATTTATCTTATCCACCACAGGCGGTAACGGTCTTTGATAATCCACAAAAAGCTCATTTGCCTTTTTAAAAGCTTCATACTCTTCATCAGGAGTCAGTTTTATCTTATCTATCTCTTTTGTAGGTCTTTGAAGTAAAGGAGCTTTGCCATGAAGCTCTTCATACTTTCTTAGCTTCATTTTATAGATATTATCCTCCATAGCTATCATCTTAAAGAGTTTATCTTCCCAGTTGTAAAGCCATCTGGAAATTTTACCAGATTTGCTATCTTTAGATAGATACAAATTGTCATAAACTATCCGCAAGCCATTTAGTATTTTAAAAAGGACATTTTTATCTTCTGGATTGCCTTTTATCTTTATATGCTCTCCAAGGTTAAACATAAGACGAGCATCATCTATCATCCCATACTTTTCAGCCCTTGCTACCATCTCCTTCCATTTGCCGTTTTTCCATTGCCTTATAAGCGGAAAAGGGTCAGTATGAGATAGAACCATCATCTCTAAGTTTGAAACTGCATTATAACCATGAGTAAAAAGATTTTTGACAGTTTTATTTACTTTCCAATGCGAAAAAAGCTTTTCATAATATCTCCAAAACCCCTTAGTGTATTCAGGAGCCTCTACGATAGCATAATGTATCTGAGAAGGCACCCACATACCAGAGAGCTTACCAAATCTTATATCATTTGGCACTTGTGCATATCCGTTTAATCGCACAAGTGATCCAAACTTCCTAGCAATATCTCTAAAAAATATACCTCTTTCTATTTGCCTATCTTGAGCCATTACAGTAGCCGGTATCACAGTAGATGCATCAAAAACTTGCCCTATCTTCTCCCTCTCTTCAAGGCTCATATTTTTTCTTTTATACTTAGTAGAGAGCATACCGCTCCTACCATCTTTTTCCCCTCTTATTAAAGACTCTTTTAAACCATCAAGAAAGCCTTTGTTTTGCACATACTCCTCATAAAGCCTTTTTACATAGTGATTTATCCTATCTTCAGGCTTTAAAAGTCCAAGATCTACAAGCATTTTAGCCTTGTCATCTATAAGTTTTCTAAACTCGCCAAAAACTTTTCTGAGCTTAGGATCAACTTTATATGGAGGAAGATCACCATCAAGTGCATGCACCAACTCTTTACCTATCTTTGGATCTATCTCTTTTTTTATCCTATCATGAAGTTCACCGGCTTCTCTTAATATATTTGCCTCAGCTGCATTATGCAAATGTATAGCTTTTACAAACTCATCACTATACTGATCAAAGATTTTATTTTTTAGAGCATTTGCCCAACTCTCTTCATTCCACTCTTGTCTATCACCAAGCCTATATACAAAGTTTTTACCATTCTTGTTTATGACATCATATTTTCCACCAAGCTGATCAAAAAGATCATCATGATACTTTATAAAATGATCCACACTAAAGCCGGTCTCTTTTTTAAACCTCTCAGCCGATATTTTTTCCACCGGAACTTTTACAGTTTTAAGAGGTATCTTTTTCATCTTCCTGCCGGCATTTTCCATAGCCGATACCATTTTAGCATGAAGATCACTCCAAGGCTTAACAACCGTCTCCCAAACAGGCTCAGCAAAACCACCATGCAGTTTTATCCCGGTTTTGACGATAGTATCAGCAGCCTTTTGATCAACTCCACCATCTTTTATGGCATCTTTAAATTCATTAACCTCTTTTTCAGAGAGTTTGACATTTTCACTATCTTTTGATATGATATTTTTATCAGTTGGAGAAAGTGCATTGTCACCATCGCCGTGTTCAGATAGCTTGCTATACTGAAGTGTAGGGTAGGGCGACCCTACCTCCAACTGCTTAGCTGTATCGCTTTCATACCTTATCATAGGCTCATCATAAGCTCCCTCATACTTAGCCAATGTATGAGTCCAGTCTTCAGCTTCCCCGTATTTGACATTCTCGTCGGCTTTTGGTAAAATTTTATCGCTCAAGCTACTCGCCCCCTCATTAGAGGCGTTGGCTTTTTGGGACTTTATTGTCTGGACTGCATCTGCAGCGGAGTAGCTTGGCATATGTGCTTTCGATCCATCTTTAAAATACAAAAGATTATTGTCAGGAACTTTTATCAATCCTTTCACTTTCCCAAGATCAGCATCAAAAGTTGTTTTGTAGCTGAGTTTACCACTATTATCTTTTGTAATTCCCAGTAAATGAATAGCACCGTCATCGCTCTTAAAAGGTTTATAGTAAGTGATATTATTTTTTTTAGGCTCTTTTACTACAAACAATGGATCTTCAAGTATACTTTTTAATGCACCTGTCAAATGAGAGCGGTTTTGATTATAGGTATTTCTGAAAAAATGTTTAAAACTATGGCTTACATTCAATCTTACATCACCAATTGGTGTTTTTACAGTAGTCCACCCTTTTGTCCCAAACTGTTTATAAAATTCATCTTTTGAGACTCTTCTTGGAAGTGCCTCAGCCTCTTTTATTAACTCATTTACTTTTATCCTATCATCTCTTTTATTGATAAACTTTCTTTCAAGATTGATAGCACCACTTCTCATCTCTCCTTTCTCAAAAAGCTTAGGTGCTATCTTTCTTGCCGCACTCAAGCTAATAGCACCGCTTAAAACCTCATATAAAAAGTCTTTGTAAGTATATTTGCCGTCACCATCCATATCTCTTTGGTTTACAAGACTATCAGTCCCACCGGCAAATCCACCGGCTAATGCTGGAGCACCGTTACCATGCACAATTGAGTTTTTAGGATTGACATTCTTATCGGCTTTTGGTAAAATTTTATCACTCAAGCTACCTGCCCCCTCATTAGAGGCGTTGGCGTATAGGGAATTTTCCTGAGTTGCTTTTGCAGATGGGTAGCTTGATTTGGCAATCGCAGAGGAAGGGCTTGAGTTTGCCGCCAAGTTCGTTGTATCCTCTGCGGCGTGTATATCTATAGGCACTTCCTCACCGGGCACAGCATCTTTCATCTCATCTGCCTCTGGAGGTATCCCCTCATCATACACTTTGCTTTTTTGCTCTTCGCTCTTGTCTCCCAAATCTTTTACTACATCATCAAATTCTTTATAGACCTTATGCTTTTTATTGAAAGCTTTTATCTTTTCATCTGCCCACTTTGCAACTATATTTGGATCATTATTTACATAAGCATCAGTCATTTTTAAAGCATACTCATCATCAAGCCCATACTCATTTTTAAGTATAGAAAGAAACTCATCGCTACTATAAGGCTTATCTTTCAAAGAGTTTTCAAGAAGTTTTATAGAGTTAAACCCCAACATCCTCTTATTTTTCACCGCCTTTCCATTGTTGAGTATATCACTTATTTCTATATCATGAGGAGATATATCCATGGCATCTTCGGCTGCCTTTTCTACCTCCTCTTCACTCGCTCCATTATTTATGGCATTTGTAGCACTCTCTTTAGCATTTTTATCATTTTTATTTGCTCTTAAAGAGCTATCAACATTTTTAACTTCCAAAGTATCAGCAACTTCAGGATGTTTTTTGATAAGATTTCTAAGATATTTACCAGTTTTATATAACATTTTACCGATCAAATAAGTACCTTCTCCAAAGATAGCACCACCGGCTGCACCATAACCTGCACCTTTTGCTATATCTTTTGCATCACCACCTTCACCGTAAGCATCCAAAGCCCCGCTTACACCACCTATCGCACCAAAACCAGCCATCCTTGCAACTCTTGCCTCAGCTCCTATAGGTATAGCATTTAGCGGATCGCTTCCAAAATCACCCGCCAATTCACCTAAAGTGCCGGTTACATCCCATTCATTAGGATGTCTATTGTGCCATCTCTTGTGAGCCTTTTCTATCTTATCTATATTTTTTTGAGCCCACTTTGTAAGCTCACTGGGTATCGTATCAGTTTTTAACTTCGGAGTAGTATCTATCGTAGGATTGCCATTTTTATCTATATAAGCTGGTTGAGAAAAATCATCAGGCAAAGTAGCCTGAACATCGAGAGGGATATTATTTTTTTGAAGGTTAAGAAGATATGGAGTTGGTTTTGAGGTGGTTATATCATCATAAAGTTTAGAATAATCTCTTGCATTTTTTAAAGCTCCTTTTGTGATTCCCTGAACTCCTCTAAAAAAAGAGTTATCCTCTGTTTTTACCTGCTTAGGGTTCATAAAAAATTGATCTATATCAGAACTATTTGGATATAAGTGTGTAAAAGTTCCGGGCATAGCATCATGCATTTTTGCTACATTGCTATTTGCATTAGACTGCACACTTTGTGTTTGAGAAACATTTTGTTGATTTGCTTGTTTGAGCCTATATTTTGCTATATTTAAAACTTCCTCTTTACTCATCCCCCTATCAAGATACTCTTGATAATTAGGCAATATCTCTC
>JALWCU010000087.1 GCA_027015275.1 Bacteroidales bacterium
GTGCAGGGTTAACGATAGGTCGTCCTGGCGGACTGCGAGTTGCGCCTTACGTCGTCTAAGTGCCCCGCACTGCCGTGCAGGGTTAACGATAGGTCGTCCTGGCGGACTTGTGGTTGTTATATGCTTTTTGTGTGAGATCCCGATTGGGATGGTCTCTCGTTAGTCTTGTATGAGCAAGCAAGCATTCTATGCTCAGAAAAAAATAGGATATTTCATGTTTGGTATAAAAGGACAATTGATTAGTTATGAATATACTACCTCTTTTTTCTGTGCTTTTTCGTATTCTTCCAGTAGTTGTTCAAATACTTCTGCTACTGTTTCTATCTTTGTGGCACGGTAGGCATTACTTCCGGCAAAAGCAAATCCTTCTTCCAGGTTACCCTTGGCTGCATTTGCTAAAGCCTGGGCTATACAATATGGCACTTTGCGCCAGTCGCAAGTTTTCAGACAGCGCCATTCACATTTTATAGGTTTGGTTTCGCCTGCGTTAACACTTCTAATAAAATCATTTTCAACAGCACGGCCAGGAAGGCCTACAGGACTGTCGATTATGACAATATCCTCTTGATTTGCACGTAAATATTCTTGTTTGAACCTGGGATCAGCATCGCATTCTTGGGTGGTTACAAAGCGTGTCCCTATCTTTACTGCGTCAGCTCCTGCCTTCATGATGTCATACATGTCATAGCCTGTGTATATTCCTCCGGCAGCTATTATGGGTATAGATTGGCCATATTTATCTTCGTAAGGCTCAATGACTTGTTTAACTTCTCTGATGATTTGGGCTAATGGTTTTAATTCACCGGTCAGCTCATTTTTTTTAAATCCTAGATGGCCACCTGCTTTTGGCCCTTCGATAACAAAAGCGTCAGGAAGGCGGCCTATTTTTTCATCCCATACTTTAAGCGTAAGTTTCACGGCCCGAGCAGATGATAGCTTGGGTGCATATTTTGTGTGGCTGTAAATAAACTTGTCTTTTTCTACTGTAGGTGGAATTTTCAGAAATAGGCCAGCACCTACTATTACTATGTCTAATTCTTGTTCGAGTGCGATTCGGAACATATCATCGAAGTCAGTAACAGCGAACATTATATTGGCTCCCAGTATGCCATCAGGTGCCAGTTTTCTTGCACGTTTAATTTCACGTTCAAAAAGTATTTGGTTGTTTTTGCGGAAATTCTTGTGATCACCTTCTAATAGGCCGATTCCAACGGCTGATATAACACCAATACCGCCCTGGCGTGCAACGGCTGAGGCCAATCCAGAAAGAGAAATGCCAACCCCCATACCACCTTGTACTATGGGATAGCGTACTGTTAGATCTCCAATTTGTAGTGATTTCATGTCTAAAAATTTTTGTTTTCCTGTTTAAAGGTGGGGTATTGTTGAAGCAAGAAAAAATTTTAGTTTCCAATAGCAGAAAAAATTGACCTGTTGCAAAATGCAGGGATGAATGGTAATTGTATTGTACTGATAATTCAGTAGTTGTATTATTGGCGTGTTTTTGTTTGCCTGACACAAAGGGACTAAAAGGGAAGGATTTTTACATTAATTCTTTGATGCGGGTGATAAAATTTCTTGAAACAGGAACGGTAAATTCTACATACTGAAGGCTAATTTTTAGTCCTTGTGAATTGCCCTGTGCATGAATGATATGATGTATATTTACCAGAAAAGAGCGGTGTGTGCGGACGATAAATGTGAATTGTGAAAGCTGAGCTTCGGCCTTTTTCAGAGGCATACGCATCATTTTTTTATTTAATGTGCCTTCATGCACAAGGAAGATTTCGATATAATTACCAGCCGAGCGTATGACAATTATATCCTCAGGGTCAATTGTCAATGATTCATTGTATTCTGACAAAAAGGTAACTTGACGCGGGATCTTATTTAGCCTTTGCATTAATTTTCTGTTAAGCATGTGGGCGTCCATCAGGTTAAGCTTTAGCAGACGGTTTTGATTGATAACGACAAAAAGTGAAATGGGTATTATACTCAGCAGAATTAGCTTTATGAATTGAATTTCGGTGAATAGCTGAATCTTCATAATTTTCAGAAAAAGATAATAAGCTAATCCTACGCTTGTAATTAGCCAAGTATTCCAGATAATTTCCTTCCATACAGTCCATTTCTCAGTGTCGAAAATAGCTGAAAAATAAGAGGGAATTACCCACAGGTTGAATGTAAGCACAGAAAAGGTTATCAGCCCGATGATACTGGAAAAAATAAACTTCTGTTTACTGCTTACCATGTTCAAATCAAAAGGTTGGAAAAAGAACAAAAAAATGCTGAGAGCCAGACTAACAAAGAATACTATCTTTGCTACCTGTGTGTAGTTATTATTAAAAGGATAACGCTTCTTGAGAAATTTGAGCATAACAGCTTGGCAAATATTTAGGTCAATTATATGCAAAAACACTATTTATACAAAATTTATTAATTTTTGTTCTACTGTCAAAAAAAGAAAATGTGCAACCAGTAATCGACCCAAAAAGGGAGGGAATTTATTATTTTAGCTAAAGTATTGGAATATAAGATAATACTAAAATTTTACATTCACACAATTATGAGGGCATGTTATTCCCTTCCTACCTTGTATAGCACAAAAATATTATTAGGACTGCGGGCTATGATTTTACAGTTGTTGTCGAGCACTTGCTTTAGTTTTTTTATTCTTTCGACATCATAATCTGCCGCAAAAAGGGCTTTTTTATCCCAGCGTGCCACTCGCATTGATGTATTGGCGAAAATTATGTAACGGAAATTTTGCTTTTCGATAGCTTGTCGGAGTCCATTTGGTGAGATCACCCAGCATATTACATAAGGTTTTTTGTCCTGGGCAAGACCAAAATAAAAAGTTTTGTTTGTAGATATGAAATTTCTATCTGTCAAGTATTTAGAGATTTCTTTATTAAATGTTTCCACTTCGTATATTTTGCTCTCTCGTGTCCACACCCCTCGGGCTATTCCTTTATGAAAGTATGAATTTAGTTTAGGGACTGGATAATCACGGTATATGAAAATCACATTAAGTAAAAATCCTACAAGAGCAAGAAACAATAGCGAAATGTATAACGCTGGACGGCTGATTTTATCAAAACCTATAGCCAGAATTATTGGAACTACAAATGCAGTTGCGAAGTTCAGATGTATTTTTCTCAGTCCCACGTTCGAACCAGCAAAAGCGATTATGGCGACCAAGATTAATGCTGCAACAAAGTCCCATTCTTTGATAAAAAATTCGGGCATAAGCATTATTACTATAAGAATTAAAGCACCATAAACACCGGCTGTGGAGTTAAACCATACGTCGTATTTCACAGGCTGGGGTAAGTATCTGAAAAGTATAAAATAACTGGCTACAACAGATAGTATTAACAGCACGCCAAGAACTGATTTTTTTAATTTCACTTTTGTCCAGCCCAGAATATAAAGTCCTGTGAAATAAACGACTAAAAATGAAGCGGTTCGTATAATGTCATTATAATAAGTAGAAATCAGTTTACCTGGACGGTGTGAAGGATCGAGCGTTACACACGGGCTTGTTAAAGCAGTTGTCTTCAGTGTGTTGATATTTATAGGTAGATAATTAATCAAATCTATATTGGCTAACCAGAGAATTATTAGCCCAACAACAATTCCCAGCAGAACAAAAATTAAGTTTGCAGTGCGTCCGCGTCCGTGAATTATTGACAACAAAGGCATTAGCGGTAAGATGAAAAATACTGTTATCCTCGAGTACATTGCCAAAACCAGAAATATGCCCGATAGAAAAATCATTATCCTGCTCTGCTTGCCATTTCCTACAAACCAAAAATATGTAAAAACAACTGTCAGTAGCATGGCAATCTTATCGTAAGGCGCTAAGAATTTCATCTGATTGTAGGATAAAAGCCCAAAAGCGAAGAACACTATTACTGTTGCCAGCCAGTTTTTAGTTAATGAGTTTTTAAAAGTTCTAATTATCTTGTACGCCAGATACAGTATGAAAGCCAAGGTAAAATTAACTACAATCCTTGCCCACAAATAATAAGATGCTGGTAGCAGCTTTAGCCACAGATGGGCTAAGAGATACGAAAAAGGAGCTTTTGAAACTGCAAGGGCGTTTATTTTGGGATAAAACCATGAAATGGTCAAGTTGTAAGGACCGTCGGTCATGTCAAACCCCGCTGCTATCCATGGCAAAGAATAAAAGAAAGTGAGAGAAAACACCCAGAAACCCAGAAATTTTTTATTTCTCAGGTCGCTAATAAAGACTGGTACTAACAGAATTAAGTTTATAATATAAATAGCGGCTGTCCACTTGAGATTGTAAAACCCTCGCAGAAAAAAAGCTAAGTCAAAGAAGGGTAAAATCACTAATAATGAATGTATTGTAAAGTCTAATTTTTTATTTTTCATA
This sequence comes from Bacteroidales bacterium, assembly GCA_027015275.1. Classification (GTDB taxonomy): domain Bacteria; phylum Bacteroidota; class Bacteroidia; order Bacteroidales; family S143-33; genus S143-33. Next base: position 4,403 of record JALWCU010000087.1, read on the forward strand.
AAAGGGAAAAATGTTTTCTTTGTTCACAAAGATAAAAAATTTGACTATGAACGTACTTGTCGTCGGAAGCGGCGGACGTGAGCATGCCTTGACGTGGAAACTGCACCAAAGCTCACAGATTGACAGTTTGTTTGTTGCACCTGGGAATGCCGGCACGTCTTCTATTGCCACTAATGTCAGCATTGCACCCAATAATCTGGCGAAAATCAGAGAATTTGTGCATGACAAAGATGTTGACTTTATCGTCGTGGGACCTGAGCAGCCACTGGTGGACGGAATCTTTG
>JALWCU010000088.1 GCA_027015275.1 Bacteroidales bacterium
ACCAAAAAAAAACTTAACTACAGGATACCACTGACAAAGGTTTTGAAGATTGTTGAAAAAATATCCCCCAAAAACACCGCCTATAAATGTTCCGATATATCCAAATGAATTAAAAATTCCAAGAGCCGTACCTTTTTGATGAATTCTAGGATATTTACTTGCCATAGATTGCATAAGAGGTTCATGCATATTAAAACCTATAAAGAAAACAACAACTCCCACTATAAAAACAGTTGCAGAGTGTGCATATCCCATAATCGCATAACTAATCGCAAACAGGATAATACCTAGCATCAACATCTCTTTTGCTTTATGTCTCTTTTCACCAATGATAGCAGAAGGTCCCATCGCAAGTATCCCAAAAACCATAGCCGGCATATAGACCATCCACAAATCCTTTTTCTCCCAGCCAAACTCTTTGGACATCAAGATGGGTATAATCAAAAAAGCCAGGGTCATCATGCCTTTTTGAAGCATATTTGTTATGTTCATCTTCATCAAATCTTTGTTGGCTAAAATCTCTAAAAGCCTTCTCTCGCTATTATCATAACTATGTGCAATCTTCTGTGGATTTTGAACTTTTGTAAAAAGAACGATAATAGCCAACACAGAAAAAATTGCCACCAAAAAGAAGAGTTTATCTACCCCCCAATAACCACCCACCAAGGGTCCAATCATCATCGAAAGTGCAAAACTCGCTGCTATACTTCCGCCCATGATAGCCATAGCTTTCGCTCTAACTTCTTCTTTGACCATATCACTTATCATAGCAGTTGCAACGGCACCAATAGCACCGGCTCCTTGAACAAATCTTCCAAGCATAAGAGTATATATATCTGTGCTAAAACCACAGATTATAGAACCAATTATAAAGATGATGAGCCCTATGGTTATAGTTATCTTTCTCCCTATTTTATCTGAAAGCATACCGAAAGGAACTTGAAGCAACATTTGAGTCAGTGCATAGCCACCAATCGTCACACCAACTAAAAATTCATTTGAGCCTTTTAAACCGAGTGCATAAACAGATAACACCGGTAACACTATAAACAATCCCATAAATCGCAAACCAATAATAGAAGTAATCGGCATAATTGTCTTGAACATTTCGTATCCTATGTTTTTGTTATAATTAACCTTGTATATCGTAATATATAGTACAAGCTTGATTAATAAGAGTAATTTTACCTTATTATAGCTTTAAAAAAGAAATATTTTCTAAATAATGTTATAATTTACAAAAAAAGGCTTATGATGAAGTATCCGAATTTTACAAAAGAGCATAAATCGCTAATGGCAAAATACCTAAGCAAAGAGGTATTTGAAGAGTTAAAGGACTTGAGAACTCCAAATGGTTTCACACTTGAAAAAGCTATAAAATCAGGCGTAGATAATCCTGATAGCGGTATTGGTGTATATGCTGGAGATATTGAGTCTTATACTGTTTTCGGAACCCTTTTTGATCCTATTATAGAAGAGTATCATGGATTTTTAAAGAGCGATACGCATA
>JALWCU010000089.1 GCA_027015275.1 Bacteroidales bacterium
TGATAGATGTGGCTAAATTGACTGTATCTGTCTGGTTAACTGTTACTTGCAACTTGTGATGCTCTTCTTTTTTGCAAGAACTGGCTATTAGTAGAAAAATAGTAAAAAGTCCTAAAATAGATTTATAATGTTTAAGCATAATGATTTAATCTTTAAATTTGCAACTGCACAAGTAATAATTACAAAATTCAATCCAAAATGGATATCGGTAAAGCTGATAACAAGAAAAAGAAAAAGACACAGGAACAGATATGGACAGAACGTCTTTCTTCTCCTAATGAAGAAGTAGTCAGGGATACAATTAAGGAAATAAGAGACTACGGTAATGTTAAAATATTGCCAGCTATTATAGAAAAGTACTCAAGAGAAGAGAATAACAATATAAGGAAGGAGCTATATAAGTTGCTTATGGACGTTAAGAGAAAGGAAGCTGTTGCGATTATTTTTTCGTATATAAAGAATGATTCATTCAAAAACATCAGGCGAGAATTATTGTCTATTCTCTGGCAAACCAGGATGGATTTTAGCCCTTATGTTGGAGATTTAGTAGAGCTGTTTATCACAGAGCCTTTTGAAATAGCCTTCGAAGCCTTCACAGTCATTGAATATCTGGACTATGCAGTTGATAAGCAGATAGCTCAGGAAAATATTGATAAGCTTAAAAAACATATTCAGACCATCGAGCAGAGCAAAAAGTTTCTTTTGGTCGATCTTGTTAAACTTCTTGAGCGTTGGGCTTAAAATGATTATGTGTATTTGCAATAATCTGATTATTAACGTATTATATAACAAAATAAATTTGTTAAACTCTAATATTTTTTCTATCTTTGTTTAATGTTAATGGGCATTTAGCCCCTTTTTTTGTTATTAAATGAAATGATTTAAAATTCAACAGTAATGAGTGAACAGATGAACCAAGCAGAAAACATGGATGTTACAAAAGTCAATGGTGATTATTCTGCAAAAGATATTCAGATTCTGGAAGGTCTGGAAGCAGTTCGCAAGAGACCAGCTATGTATATAGGTGATGTTGGTTTTCGTGGTCTGCATCATCTTGTATATGAAGTCGTTGATAACTCCATTGACGAGGCTATGGCAGGATATTGTACAGAAGTTAATGTAACGATTAATGAAGATAACTCTATAACTGTCGAGGACAATGGACGTGGTATTCCGGTTGATATTCACAAAAAGGAGGGGCGTTCAGCTCTGGAGGTTGTGATGACTGTTTTACATGCAGGCGGTAAGTTTAACAAGAATAGTTATAAAGTATCTGGCGGTCTGCATGGAGTTGGTATCTCTGTTGTTAATGCTCTTTCAGATAGACTAGAAGCATTTATTTATAGGGATGGTAAAGTTTATTCTCAAATTTACGAAAAAGGCAAACCAATTACTGGGGTTCAGGTAATAGGAGAATCAGATCGTACTGGGACAAAGATTTCATTTAAACCAGATGGAGAAATTTTTAATGTTACTGAATATGATTATGATACACTGGCTTCACGTCTCAGGGAGCTTGCTTTTCTGAATAAAGGTGTTAAGCTCACTCTGATTGACAAGAGGAAAAAGTTAGATGATGGCACATATAGAACAGATACATTTTATTCGCAAGGAGGATTGAGAGAATTTGTTCGTTATATTGACGAGACGCGTGAGCCGATTACGAATGTTATTTATATCGAGACAGTAAAAAATGGCATACCAGTAGAATTAGCCCTGGAATACAATACTTCCTATTCAGAAAATGTCCACACTTATGTTAATAATATCAATACTCACGAAGGGGGTACACATTTGACTGGCTTCCGTAGGGGACTGACTCGGACTCTCAAGCAGTATGCAGAGGATTCTGGACTTGTTGCAAAGAAAAAAATTACAATTAATGGAGACGATTTTCGCGAAGGACTGACAGCGGTTATTTCTGTTAAAGTGGCTAATCCTCTTTTCGAAGGTCAGACAAAGACAAAGCTTGGCAATCCTGAGGTTAGTCTGGCTGTGGACCAGGCAGTTAGCGATATGCTCAAGACATATTTAGAAGAAAATCCACAGGATGCAAAGACTATTGTCAACAAAGTCATAATTGCAGCGCAGGCACGTATAGCGGCCAGAAAAGCCAGAGAATTAGTGCAGAAGCAGAATGTGCTTAAGGGCGCTGGGCTTCCTGGTAAGTTGGCTGATTGTACATGGCGTGATCCTGAAAAGACTGAGATTTTCCTTGTTGAGGGGGATTCTGCTGGAGGTACTGCTAAGCAGGGACGTGATCGCCGTTTTCAGGCTATTCTGCCTCTTCGTGGAAAGATTTTGAATGTCGAGAAAGCAATGCATCATAAGATCTTGGAGAATGAAGAAATACGTAATATCTTCACGGCACTTGGTGTAACTATAGGTACAGAGCGCGATGCCAAAGAGCTTAACCTGGATAAAATTCGTTATCACAAGATCATAATCATGACAGATGCTGATGTTGACGGTAGCCATATTGCCACGTTGATAATGACTTTCTTTTTCCGTTATATGCGCGAAATTGTCGAACGGGGTTATTTGTATATTGCTACACCGCCCTTATACTTGGTCAAGCGAGGCAAGGAACATAGATACTGCTGGACTGAAGAACAGCGTGATGAAGCTATACGTGAGCTGGGCAAGGGTAATCCTAATAGTGTCGCGGTGCAACGATATAAGGGCCTTGGTGAGATGAACGCTGAGCAGCTGTGGTCAACGACTATGAATCCAGAGACACGTATATTGCGACAAGTTACTATAGAAAATGCCTCGGAAGCTGACCGTATTTTCTCTATGCTTATGGGAGAGGAAGTAGAGCCGCGACGTAAGTTTATTGAGGAACATGCTACTTATGCAAATATTGATGCATAAAAGTTCACTGTGTGTTTTGGAAAGAAGTATTAGATTTTTGTGCGCTTTTCGTTTGAAAAAAAATGTACTTTTGGTTTAGAAAAATATAAATAGTAGTTTGTTATTTATTTGGCAAATGAATAAATCATAGCATTTTCGTGTCTTTGTTAAAAAGCTAAACAAGTACAGATGAAACGTATCCCTTATGGCCTAAGCAATTTTGAGGAGCTGAGTACAGGGACTACTTTTTTCTTGATAAAACAGCTTCCCGATCGCTGCTGTTTTACTTTGGACTGATGACAATCAAGGCTTATTATGGAGAGTTTGCAATTTTTCGTATTTCTAACCGCATGATAGAGCGCCTGCTGTGGGAGTATATTACACAAGCGATTGAAAGTACATTTCACCAATTGCGCATTGATACAGATAGGTTAGTTAGTAGCTTTTTCAAGATGAGCTACGAGGGTGAGAGTACATTCTGGACAAGTTCTATGAGCTATATCGATACGTGATTTTGTGTTTCATGAGGAAGGCATAAAGACGTTTATGCTGGCATATCTGAATTTGTCGCCGTTTTTCTATGCGAGAAGTGAAGTGGAGTTTCACGGTGGGTTTTGAGCCTATTCTGACGAGTGTCAAGTACAGGTATCTGATTGAGCTAAAGTATATTAAGTCTTCGGAGCTGAAGCGAGCCGACAGAGAAAACTGATTGAAAAGACAGTGGAGCGCGCCAGAGCGCAGTTGAAGCGATATGCAGGAGAGTCGAGCCAGCCGTTGAAGTTGTTAGTAGTGGTAGCCAGTTCGCAGGAATATGTTTATCTATGCGAGGTAAGGGAAAATGAGCGATTTTTTATTACTCAGGGAAGAGGAAGAGATTAAGATACTTCGTTTTTTATCACTGAAAATTCAGATTTTTTCTTCTATATTTGAGCGTTCTTCAGGCTTTTCAGAAAATTCTGCTTGACTATCTGATGATATTTTAGGCTTTTCTGTCTCTTTTTCTTTGTCCTGATCATACTTTGAGAAGGCTATTTTAAATTTGGTCTTATTGGGATAAGCTATAAAGAAAAGTGTGATTACAATGTACAGCAGATAGAGATAATCTTTTTTCCAGATTAATAGCATGGTCAGAGCTATTATTGTCCCGCCCAGTGCAAAGAATATAGCTTTAATGTTATTTGCTTTATAAAAAGCTTCCCATTGCTGCTCTTCAGTGGCGTCGGGGTCTTTTTTGATTCTCTTCAGTGTGTTGTCGTACAGAGCATAAGCCAAAACAATGGCAGTTATAAAAAGTATTGGGCTAATGACAAGTATAATATTAGTCTGTGTGATAAAATCTTTAAGTCCCAGGACCTTTTTGGTTAGCTCGACTATGCCTGCTATGATGATAAATGCTGAAAACCAGATTATGTAGTTTATTTTTGTCTTTTTTTCTAAGTTCATAATGTTTCTTTTAAGGGAAAATATAGTCTGATTATCAAAAAAAGTTGATAAATTAATGCAATTTTTATATACTCATTTCCTTACTGCGAGCAAAATAAGTAAAAAATGCCGGATAAAAATAAGGAAATTAAGTTAAAATTCATCGTAACAAGCGATATTCACGGAGCTATTTTTCAATATGATTTTATAGAAGATGTGCTGACTACCTCGTCGTTGTCCCAAATTTTTACATATATCAGGGAGCAAAGACAGAACAAGGAGCAAGAAGTAATTCTTCTGGATAATGGTGATATATTGCAGGGCCAGCCAATTGTTTATTATTCTAATAAGAGCATTCTTAATAAAGACAGGGCACAGCGAAATCATGTGATAGCTGAGGTAATGAATTATATGCAGTATGATGCGGCATCCATAGGAAATCATGATATTGAGGCTGGGCATGAAGTTTATGATTATTTGCGAGAAGCTTTTAATTTTCCGTGGCTCTCTGCTAACACTGTTAAGCGTGCGACAGGAGAGCCCTATTTTCAGCCTTATACAATTATCGAGCGTCGAGGGGTCAAGATTGCTATCCTTGGACTCACGACACCAGCAATACCCAATTGGTTGCCAGAGACTTTCTGGGAAGGTCTGGAGTTCGAGGATATGATCGAGTCTGCGCGGAAGTGGGCTAAGATTATAAAAGAAAGAGAGAAGCCGGATTTGTTGGTAGGGCTGTTTCATGCAGGCATTGATTTTACATACAATCGTCAGAGTGAAGAGACATTCAAAAATGAGAATGCTTCCTTACTTGTAGCTCAGAAGGTTGATGGATTTGATATAGTAATGGCAGGGCATGATCATCAGGAGTTTAATGCCGTTGTGACAAACGAGTTTGGCAACCGTGTACTTGTGATGAATCCACGAAGTTTGGGAAAATATGTGGCTGTGGTTGAGGTGGAGATGAGATATGATAAGGTTCAAAAGAAATATGTAAAAAAGGATGTTACAGGTCTTAATTTGGAAATGAATTTTTGTGATGTAGATAGGGAGTTTGAGAATAATTTTCGTCATTATATTGCGTTGGCCAAGAATTATGTAGCCCAGCCAATAGGTGTTTTTACGCGTTCGGTCTCGTCGCGGGAGGCTTTGTTCGCAGATAGTGCTTTTGTAGATTTGATTCACAAAATACAACTTGAGATAACCGGTGCAGATATTTCTTTTACTGCGCCTTTGACTTATGACACACGCATAGCAAAGGGTACTGTTTATATTCGGGATATGTTTAAGCTTTATAAATTTGATAATCTGCTATACATCATAGAGCTTACAGGCAAGGAGATAAAGAAATATCTTGAGTTTTCTTATGCAAGTTGGTTTAATACAATGATTGATGAAAATGATCATTTGTTGCGGTTTACTACCAATCAGAAGGGTGAGACAGTTTTGTTTGGTAAATATTATAATTTTTCGACAGCTGCGGGTATAAAATACCTTGTTGATTTGCGTCGTCCAGATGGTGAAAAAATACAGATTATTGAGATGGCTAATGGCCAGCCGTTTGATTATGATCGAGTTTATCGTGTGGCAATAAATTCTTATCGGGCTAATGGTGGAGGTGGACATTTGATAGAGGGAGTGGCATTGAGTCATGATGAATTGCAGCAGAGGATAATTAAAAAATATGAACGAGATATACGCACATTGATTATAGAGTGGATAAAAGAGAAAAAAGTTATCAATCCATCACCAACTCGGCATTGGCAGGCAGTACCGGGTCTGTGGTGGAGAAAAGGTCGAATTAAGAGTTTGCGTCAATTATTTAGTAATGGCGGTAGTTTCCATTCTATTGGAAATAGTTCGAAGCTTTGATACCAGCCTCTTTTTTTCGATGTTCTAAATGCCATTTTTTGTATTTGCTCACGAATAATTGGTTAAAGTCCTCAGTAGGGGCTGGTGCTGGGCTGAGCGATATATAGCCGTTAGGATCAATCAGATAATAAGTAGGGAATGCTACTACTTTATACTTATTTATTAGATCAGCATGTCCTTCACCGTTAAGAAAAATCCAATGGGAACTTCTGTATTTTTTCGTGAAATGGCCGAAATCCTTTTTTTTGACGCCATACATTATTGTTACAATCAAGAAATCTTTGGGGGCAGACTGGGCATACCGTTGTAGTAAAGGCAGTTGTTTTTGGCAGGCAAGACTCTGAGAATGACAGAAATTCAAATAAATAAATTTGCCACGATAATTTCTAAGTGATTTTTTTAGCCCCAAGTGATTGGGAAGAGAAAATTCAGGTGGTGGGTATCCAACTCTGAGAGCTGTGATTTTGTTGTAAATGTTTTGAGCAATAAGTCTCATAGTTGGGTCGGTCAATGTCTGCTGTGCGTCGTCTATCGTAGCTATGATTTTCTCTTGAGCAGGCTTGTAGTCATAAAAAAGGTCATAAAGTCCACGCAGTATTATTAATTGGGCTGTTTGTCTGTTAATATTAGTGTCTATTGTCATAAAACTATCTACTAATACGCTGAATCTGTGTGTGGTTAATGAGCGAATAAAATTCATGGACGGAAAGAAATGTTTTAAAGGACTGAGGCAGTTGTCAAAGACGTCATTGAATGCGCTCATATATGCTGGATTATTTAACAATGGTGATGAATGCAAAAAATATTGCTTAGCTACTGGCCATAGGTCCTTCATGTATGTGGCAAGGCGTATGTTGACATAACAGTATTTCTTGTAATTGCAGTAAAATCTGCTTGTATCATTAGGAGTGTTTTTATCCAACAAATTAATCGTATATTCTACTGTGTCAGGGTTTTCTATTTTTCTGATTACCAGCTGGTTTAGAATGATTTTATAGTAATGGTCAAAGACCCGTACTTTCCAATTTATGTCATTGGAATCAATATTTATGACAGGTAGAAGTATTGGCTTTGGGGAGAAATAAGGGTCTAACTTTTGTTCAACTGACATGGGCTGATATGGTGGCAGCGTAATTACATAAGTTTTACCCGACTGTGCAAGTAAAAAACCTTGTTTTGTCTGAAGGTTTATAAAAACCTGGTTGATAGTATTTTGCTGAAATGAAAAAATAAAATTTCCTGAACTATCAACCAGGCAAGAGTCAAGCTGAGAGGGAGTAAATGTTATCCTATCAAAATATGTGTAAAGTTTTAATTCTTTGTTGCTGTAATCTTTATTTTTCCCTTTTATAATAGTAGCCTGTGCATGACTGGACAAGCTAATTAGAATCAAAAGCCCAACTACAACAAATTTTTTCATAGCAACTGATTTGACTAAAATGTTTTTTTATTCGTTGCTTTTTTCAAACGTTGTTTTTAGCCAGTTGAGTATATCGTTATAAACTTCCTGTCGGTTGATTTCATTGAGCACTTCATGTCGGGCCCCGGGATAGAGTTTTATACTGGTGTTTTTCTGACCAGATTTGAGGTATTTTTGGTAAACTTTTTTGACTCCTTTGCCAAATTCTCCTACGGGATCCTGCTCGCCAGAAATAAAGAACAAAGGCATATCCTTGGGAGTGGTAATATATGTCTCGGCTCTATTTATGAATGATACCAGCGAGAGAAGGTCATAGTAAAACCTATTAGATACTACTCCACCGCACCAGGGGTCTTCGACGTATTTTTTTACGATTTCCTCGTCTCGACTGAGCCAGTCAAATTCGGTTTTTGCTGGTTTAAAGGCTTTGTTATAGTCCTTGAAAGTCATACTGTTGAGCAGATTACTTTTTGCCTTTTTGCCTTTGAAGATTCCTTGTAGCGCTGCAATAGTTTTGCCCATAGCGACAAGAAGTCCCCCTTGCCCACTTGTTCCAGAAAGGATTGCGCCATCTGCTGTATCAGGATATTTGGATATATATGCTCTTGTAAACAGAGAGCCCATGCTATGTCCGAGCATTACAATAGGTAAACCTTTGTGCTCTTTTGAAATAATAGTGTTGAGGCTGTGTAGGTCTTCGAGTACTTTTTCCCAGCCATCCTTGGAAGCGAAAAATCCGAAATTTTCCAGTGTTCCTGCTGTTTTACCATGACCACGAAGGTCCATTGCATACACTGCTATATCGTTTTTGGTTAAGAAATTGGCCAAGTCGCGGTAACGTTCAGCATGCTCTGCCATGCCATGAACAATGTGCAGGACCAGCCATGGACTGTTATCAGGTAGCCATTTGTAAACATGGATATTTTGTCCGTCTGTTGAGGTAAAAGTAAAAGTTTCTTCGGTCATAGCTCTTGTATTTTAGTCTTTACACCAAAGTTAAGAATTTTTATAAAAGAATTAAATAATTCTTGCCTGACTATAGCTAAGTCTATTGTAATGCTGAATTTTTTTCATTCCCTATCTGCTAAATCCGTAACGGGATAATTTGCCCATGAAAAAAGGTTGATTTATAGTGAAATACAGTCCGTAGTAATAAGCCAGATTTTTTATAATTAAGTCATAATAAAAGCCAGCGTTAAGTTCTGCTTTCACGTAGCGGCTGAGATTAAAGTCAAAACCCAACTTACCAATCACCATTTTCCTCAATGGCTCGTGATATGAACGATAAATTTCTGAAATATTCATCATCAGATACTCGCCTTCGGGGGCGATAAACTGCTTAGCCTGCCAGTAGCCCAGTGTTACTTTAAATCTGGGACAAGACCATTTGAGTTTATAATAAAAAGCATTACCAGATTTGTACGGCAGGTAATTATGTCCGGTATCTGGCACATTCAGACCTTTATAAACAAATATTAGAGCCTGTGAGCTGAGGAATTTTTCCCTGCTGGTAAAGATTTTAATATCCATTCCACTCATGCCATCGGCTACGGTCAATATGTGATCCGGAACAGCCAGATGTCCGCCATGGTGGTAAATAAGCAGCTGAATGGGCATAGATAGGTTGACAATGCCTGTGTTGAGTATTTTTATCTGCGAACTGCTACCAAACTGTATAAATTCTTGGATCTTTGAATTAAAATATATGAATCTTTCCCAATTCAGCCAAGTATCTGATCTTAAGCGTGTTGAGTCGTCGTAGATTAGTTGTATTCCATATTCAACGTGATTGTGAATATACCGGTCAAAGCGCAGCAAAGCTTCTTCCATTTGGTGATTAAGTGTGCCATAGATATTGCCAAATACTAAGTTAAGATGCGGCGTAAGTCTTTGTTGTACAGTCAAAATAGGTACGCTGCGAAAAATGCTATCTTCACCAAAAAATTTAAGCATATAGTATCCGACTGATATTCTGGTCGTGGGGGTGATAAAATAGTCTAAGGTAGGTTTGATGTAGAACCCAGGCCATGTGTAACCAGCGCTATATGGGCTAAAATATTCATTGTTCTTGAAAAACATTGAGCTTTCAAAATGCAGAAAAAGGTCCTTGTTACAAGTATCAGGGAGAAACTCTCGCGTAATGAAAGTCTGGGCTTTTAACGCGTTTAACCCAACTGTTAGCCAAATTATTAGCAATAAAATTTGATTTGTTTTTTTGCGTCTCATTTTCTTCTGTTTAAAAAATTGTGAGCAAACTAAAATAGGAATAATATAGAGTTTTTGCACAAGCGTTGTTAATGTATTATTTTAGAGGAAAGAAAAGAAAAAGACATGAAGCGTTTTTTGTGGGCTGTATTGCTGCTTTTGTCCTTTGTCTTACAAGCACAGAAAACTTCTGTACGGATAGCTGTGATGCGTTATCGGGGAGGCGGTAACTGGTATGTTAACCCAACGGCATTGCCAAACCTGATAAAATTTTGTAATAAAAATCTGGGGACAAACATTGACCCTGACCCTGGGACAGTTGATCCGGGAAGTCCAGAGATTTATAATTATGCAATGGTGCATATCACAGGCAATGGGAATATTTTGTTTTCTGAGCAAGAGGCAGAAAATTTGCGTAATTATTTGATAGCTGGTGGCTTCTTGGAAATTTCAGATAGCTATGGCTTAGATAAATATATTCGCCGTGAAATGAAAAAGGTTTTCCCTGATAAAAATTTTGTAGAATTGCCGTCATCACATCCTATTTTTCATCAAAAGTATGATTTTCCACAAGGACTGCCTAAGATACACAGACACAATGGCAAGCGTCCGCAAGGTTTTGGCATATTTTACAATGGGCGGCTTGTGGTGTTTTATGATTATGAATGCGATCTGGGCGACGGATGGTGTGATCCATCTGTTTACCACGATTCACCGCATTTGCATGAATTAGCTCTGAAAATGGGGGCTAATATTGTAAGCTATATTTTTACAAATCCCTGAATAGTGAGCAATGGAAAATGATATATGGACAAAAATACAGGAAGTACGAGAGGCAAGAGAAAAGGCAGCCCTATGTATAGTGGTGCAAGCCCGCGGTTCAACCCCTCGGAAGGAAGGTGCTAAGCTTGTTGTTACAGAACAGGGTGAGTTCTTCGGTACAGTTGGCGGAGGTAACCTTGAATATCAGGTGATTGAGCAAGCTAAACAAGTAATGAAGAAAGGACACCCCCAGTTACTTAGTTTTAATCTAAAAAGTGATTTACAGATGGCATGTGGCGGTCAGGTTAGCGTGTACTTTGAGCCGATAATGCCACCGTTCCAGCTTATAATTTTTGGTGGAGGCCATGTCGGACAAGCCTTAGTCAAGTTTGCCAGGGAATTTGAGTTTGATATTGTGGTAGTTGACCCGCGAAAAGAGGTGCTAGATTCTTGGAAATTAAAAGAAAATATTAAATTTGTACAGGATGGTTATCTTAAGGCAATAGAAAATTTGAAATTAGACTCGCGGACATTTGTTTGTTCAATGACTTATGGTCATGAGTATGATTTAAAGATAGCAGCACGATGTCTTAGAGAGGATGTAGCATATTTGGGGGTATTGGCCAGCAGAAACAAAGCGAAAAGTTTTTCAAAAGCATTAAAAGAAGAATATGGATATACGGACAATCAAATAGAGAAAATCGATATGCCAATGGGGCTGGAAATGGGGTGTGAGACACCAGACGAGATAGCCATTTCGATACTGGGTAAATTGATTGACATTAAAAATAAATTAGCACACAATGATTGATTTAAACATAGACCAGGATTATTATAAAGTTTTGGGTATCAAGCGGTCTGCGTTGACGCAGCAGATACAGAAGGCTTACAAAGATAAGTATCACCAGCCACCAGCAGACCAGATGTCAAATATTAAATCATTGAAAAGTTATTTTATTGATTTAGATCGAGCTCTCGAAATTTTGACAAATATTAATAAGCGTAGTGCTTTTGATGCTCATTGGACATACAATTTTCTAAAGAAATATGCATGGAATGACCAGCTACTTTCTGAAAAAGATTACAAATATCTCGAACGTTTCTGGGCACGCCAACATCTTAATCGAGAAATATATGCCTCTTTGAATTTCGATAATTTCACACCTGAATATGACTTGAAATGGTATGTGCCTTTTTATCAAGAGTCGTTCTGGAAAGATGTGGAAAAGAAAGAAGAAACTTACACGCCTTCACTTTATAGTTCTTATAAAAATCGTCTTGTTTTTTCCACGTTGACGTTAATAAGTTTTTTTGGTGTGGCTTTTTCAATATTTTTTATGAATTCACTGGGTACAATACTATTCGCCAGCTTGTTAACGGTTTTTATTCTTTTGATATTTTGGTCTATTAAAAAATTTTTAAAAGATTGGCGTTTTGCTAATGAAGACAAGACCCTTGAGACAGCACAGATAGTAGATAAATGGGTTAAATTGGAACCACGTTTTTTTTCGGCTAAGTATAAGCCTATATACTTTGTAGCTTATAAAACTGATAATGGAATTTTCTATCAACGTGTTAGCCAGAATGTGTTCAACCGTTTGAAGACTGAATCGCCTGTGGATATTGTGGTGAGCATCAATAATCCAAGTAAAACAATGTTGAGCAAAACTCTATTGGATTTTCTGGAAAAGAAAACAAAGCAGGAGAAGTAATTCATCTGGACTAAAAATTCCCCGAAAATAGTATTCCTCTCTCATTTCCCTACAAACGCCTGTTTGCCTGCAAAAACTATCGGCACCTTGATAGTCTGCTTTTCATCAAGTCCGTAGTCTATTAGCTCTCTATAATAAGACTTTCGCTCTATCTGCTCCAACGCTTCTGACAAAGCCTGCTCAACACGCTTCTCAAAATCTGCTTCATTCTCACTGTCGCCCCGCCGGTCAATGTTTCTTTATCTCAATCACTACACCATTGCCACTCTTGTCTCTGGGAATAAGCAGAATGTCATAACGACCTTCCCCACTCTCACGGTTGCTGCGAATTATATAATCGTCGATTAGGATTGCCAGCAGACCCAACACATAAGCATGCTAAACATTCTCCGTGAACCGCGCATAATAACTAAATGTGTCGCCCATTACCTGGCGAAAATACCGCTCAAAGTCTTGTAAGTTGCCTTGTATCAGACTTTTGGTTAATTCGCGTATGTACTGGTTTTGCACCTTCACTTCATAATTTAGCCATTCCAGAACTGTGCGCTTGAAGACTAATTTTAGCTCAAAATTGGGAATTCTTAACTCATATTCATCATAATCAACCCTTTGTACTACAGTGAGATACCCGCTGAAAAGCATCAAGGTCCAAAGCAGGTCTTTCTGACGATTCAAATCAGAAAAAACAAAATTTTCTTCAATACTCTTGTCCATAGTTCCACCACTGAGCAAGACATGAATGTCTCGACGTAAACCCTCAGCATCGTGCCAGATATTTAGACCCTGGAAAAGCTCACGGTTCTCTGGCTTATGCACATCGAAAAAATATCGTAACATGGACAAGTTCAGGGTCTTACCAAAGTGCCGCGGACGCGTAAAGAGCTGAGCCACAGCCGTTGTCCACTACTTCCTTGATAAACAATGTCTTGTCAACATAATAGCCCTTGTGCTGTATCATATTCCTAAAGTCAGATTCGCCGAGTAAAATTTTACGCCTTTCCATTGCCTTGCTGTGTTTGGGATCTAACGTAAAGATAAGAAAATTTATGAAGAATTTTATAGATTTGATTAAACGCTTGAACAATTGGATTTAATTGTTAAAAGCAGGCTTTTGGCAGAACTGTGCTGAATTTTTTATTAGAATCTGTACCTTAATTGAATTTTGAATTCGCTTTTATGATTAGCATTTATTTGATTTAGAGAGCCTTCGCTAATAACATCCCTGTCTGCATATATAGTTGTAGAAAGTTTTAGCCAGAGGCTCAGAGAGTGATTTATGTCGTATCGAAAAAGTAAATAAGTTCTGGAGCCTCTGTAAAAGTAAGCTGGAACTGAGAAAGCGTAGAGCACATCGTTTTCGTAAGCAAAAAAACGTGCATTATAAGGAGCATCGAACATTGCAAAACGCCAATAGACGACCATTGGTAGATTGTGGGACTGCCACCGGATGTCTTGCAAAAGTAATATGCCATGGTCTGTTTCATCAGAAAAATGATAATAGCTCATTTCTACTCGTGTGGCAAGCCTTAGCTGCTCATTAGCGTTGTATGTGAGATTGAATCGTAAGTATTGGCGGTGTGTCATCAGCACCTGGTAAATTTGTCCTGAAGTAAGGTTAAGTGGTTTTATTTCATTTTTGTATCTAACGTACATTTTTAGCCAGCGCAAGGGGAAGTAGTCAACTTGCGCCAGTATTTCATTGCCCCAGGTCTGAGGCTGATATATGCGATAACGCAGGGATGGGAATCTATATCGGTCAAAGTATAGCGAAATTTTCCATTTGGGCATTGGCAAGATTTGTAAACCAGTGTAAAAGCCTTGTTCGTTTTGGGGACGAGTGCCTTCACCGAAACCACTGCCATAGAAAGCAAAGTAATTTGGTGAGTAATACCTATAAAGTGTAACAAGTTGCAGGCGGTAATGCAGTGGTATTGATAGTCCTATTAATGTGGCTTGCCCAAGGTTTGAGCTCAATGCACTTTCACCAAAGAAGGAAATATCACGCCATAAGTAAAACCAATTAAAGCCGATATTAGCACCAGTTTGTCCTTGAAAATTATGCTGTTGATATATAGCTGCACTGCTGAGAACAGGCACAGAATAGTGGTAACCTATGCCAGTGATTCCCCAGTGCAGATGTTCTCCTTTGTGAGTTATGTCCAGTCCAAAGACTGTCTCGCCGACGGTATGGCGGCGTGCAATTTCAGAAAATGTACGATGAAAGCCAGTCCCCTCGAGAGAAGTGATGTATTGTTCATAAGGGTTTTGTGTTGTGTCAATAGTGAAATTGATAGAACCGTCAATTTTTTTGTAAGAAGCAAAGGAACTTAAGTACCATTGATCAAATTTGACAGTTGCTCCCAGTCCGCGAAAAAAGTGTGTTTCATCTGTAGAAGAATACTTGAGCAGTCCCTGAGGCCGGCGCCGTATGTCCAGGAC
>JALWCU010000090.1 GCA_027015275.1 Bacteroidales bacterium
CAGCTTGCCAGGCTCATTTTCAAAGACGAATCTTTGCATGTTTATTTTACGTTTCTGTTTGTGAACCTTGCTCTTCAGGGTTTGGTATATTTGGTCAGAACTTACTATAATACAGTAGAAAAGCCTTTTAAATACTCTCTTGTCAATATAGTGCAATTTAGCATAATATTTATTTTGACTATCTATTTTATTGTCGTATTACATTGGGGTGTTAAAGGTTGGTTATCTGCTCAGACTATAGCATATATTGTAACATTCATTCTCTTTGTACCAGAATATTTACGAAATATAAAGGTAGGATTTGACACAAAGTTGCTCAAGAAGATGCTGGTTTACTCGTCTCCTCTTGCTTTTTCACTCATCTCTTCCATGGTTCTTTCATTTGGAGACCGCTATGTGTTAAATTTCCTGATGGGACAGGCTTCTGTAGGTATATATTCCCTTGCAGTAAGGCTCGCTAATGTGGTTGATCTGGTTATCCTACAGGCTTTTCAGCTAGCCTATATTCCGCATGTTTTCCGCACATACACAGATAAAGGATTCAAATTTTTCCACGCAAAGATGAGCACATATCTTGTGCTGGTTATTTTTATTTCTGCATTGGGCATGGCTCTTTTTGCCAAGGGCGTGATACTTATTTTTGCACCTGGAAACCAGCAATATTGGCAAGCTGCTACTTATATTCCGTATCTGGCGTTTATTAAAGTTTTTGCAGGTTTGCGTTTTATGTTTTCTATGAGCATGCATATTACTAAGCGAACGAAAATAATTCCATTCATTGTAATAGCAGCCGCTTCGTTAAATATTGGACTGAATATTCTCTTTATTCCTTTGATGAAGATTTATGGGGCTATACTGGCTTCGTTTATCAGTTTTGTCATCATGGACATTGCTTATTATTATTTTGCTCAGAAGTTTTTCTCGATAAAATACGAGTTTGGCCGTCTGACTTTATTAATTGCCACTGGTATTGGTGTTTATCTGCTCTCCACATGGATACGTATTCCTAATTTGATTGTGCATATTTTGGTCAAAGCATTATTTATTTTGGCATATATAGGAATTCTGTGGCTGATAGGTTTTTTTACACCAGAGGAACTGGAAAGCATAAAAGGATTTATGATAAAATGGAAAGACCCACGAATGTGGAAACAAAATTTATCGAACTTATTCTAATCACTGATTATTAAACCACAAAATAGAGAGGTTATAGCCCTGTGTGGTGATTTTGGGGATTTCTGTATTGGGCAGTTGTTAATTTCCATAGAGCTTGTGTATCGGGCTCGTTTTCGACTACCGAAACCCAAAAAAGGCGAGGATTGCCTCGCCTTTTTTAATGAATACTAGCAAATTAATAAGCTTTATATCATTGCTATTGCTCGAGCTGGTGCACCGTCAGCATTGATGATTTTAATCGGCAGACTCATGAAGTCGAACACTCGGTCAATAGGCAACATGGACAAGTTAGTGAGGTTTTCTACTATGACGAGGTTGTGTGAGAGG
>JALWCU010000091.1 GCA_027015275.1 Bacteroidales bacterium
CATAGCCTTGCGGATGTTGGGGCGGTGTCAAAGAATCATCATTAATCTTTATGACGCATGTGTAATCATCGTTTACATCCGTAGCAAATACGTATTTCCCGCCATAGCGCGTGATTCTGTCGAGTAAGAATTTTAGACGCGGGTCATTTTGCTGGACTTTGTTCAAAATTACTGCAGTATTGGCTAATGATAAATAATCGTCTTGATACTCAACCTGTTTGGGCGTGGGCAGTATTTTGCCAGTGTAGTAAGGCATCATATACGGATCAGCACCAGTAGAAAAGTCAAAACTTATTGTTTTACTGCTTGTTGGTACATCTTCTTGAACAGAAATTCTTGTCTTTAAGTAAGCTGTAAATTTTAATTTTTCACCTGCATTATATTGCATTTGGACAACGTTAGTGTCCTTTACTTCAGCAGCTTTAAATGTAACAGGCCTATCTTTTTGACTTATTAACTTTATTGAAGGCTGTCCAGGGTTTTCGGCAGTAGAAATTAGCACTGACGATAATCTGGACGAGTTTGTTTGGATACTGACAATGTAAACGCCTGCACCTAAACCTGAGAGTCGGTAAACATAGTCGCCAGTGGGCAAAATCCTTGTTCTTTGGACAAGCCTTCTACCTTTTATATCAACGATGCTGATGTTAACATATCCTTTTTGTTTATTGTAAAATTCGATTGTGCTTGAGTACAAGAAAGGGTTGGGATAAATACGTAAATCTTGGGCTACAGGCTGTATATTATCTACAGAAGTGGTTGTTTTGACTAAGCGAAGAACTTCGTTGCCTGGCAGGGTAAGACTTTTGTTTTGGTCTAAATTCGTAACTTGAACGCTATCAGGTAATATGCTTGAGTATAAAACAGCAAAGTTGATTTTATAATCCTGCGCGCTCAGCTGGGCGCTAATTATTGTAAGCAATAATACAAGGAACTTGTTGAATAATAACTTTTTCATTTTAAGGCAAGATTTAAAAATTTGCTCAACAATAATTTAACAGTTTTATTTATTTACTACTATTAATCAGGTTATTAGAACTATATTTCTAAGTTTTTATCTTTTTTTGCCTATCCCGACATACACATTTTTAAAAAAGAATTTTTTGACCACAGTAAATTCTTCAAATATTTCCTGTGCATGTCCTATTATATTTCGATTAATTTCTGCTTTTGCCATATAATCAACTAATCCCGTCAGCCAGTCTTTTTTTTCTCTATACCAATCTAAAAATCCAAATTTACCTTCTTTTTTTAGTAAAGATACAGCAGTTTCCATAACCTCCTTCCATTCTGGAATTACCGTAAAAGCAAGCTCGCCAATTACAATATCAAAATCTGGTTTGATATTATTGTCCAATAAATATTTTCTACTTAAATCTCTCACGTCCATCTTTATCAGCCTGATATTTTTCCAATTATTCTTCCTTATCCTTTTTTGAGCAAGCTTTAACATTCCTTCAGAATAATCAAAGGCAATAATTTCTCCATAATCTCCTATCTTTTCTTCAATTAGCTCAAAGCTTTGGCCCGTTCCACATGCAATAACAAGCACACTATCTCCTTCTTTTATTTCTAAGCTTTCGATGAGAGTGATTCTTGCTTTCCTGTAGAGCCAGACCGTAAAAAAATCATAAAAATTCGCTACTCTATTATACCATTTCATTTTATCTCTACTCTTTTGTTCCATTATAAACATAAATATTAAACAGAAAAATCAAATCTAAAGAAAAACAGCTGTGTAACATAGCCCGCTGCTTTACTCGGCCTTGAATCACAGTCAAATTGTCGAACACAAAAGAATTATATTTCCAGGCATGTATCAGAGTGTGCGACGCTGGGATGTGGTAAATTTGTTAATTTCCTTTGCCATTTGCTCCTGCATCTGGTGTGCTTTGTTAGCAGCAGCTTGCGCAAAATCATTCCCCTCTGACGCATAGATAATCGAACGCGAAGAATTGATTATCAATCCATAATTTTTGTTCAGCCCAAAGAAGCAGACCTCAGACAAATCACCACCCTGCGCTCCTACGCCAGGAACAAGTAGAAAATGGTCAGGTACAATATGACGTATTTGTTGCAGTTTATAAGCAAAAGTAGCACCAGAGACAAACATGACCTGCTCAGGACCACCCCACCAAGCGCCATATTTGAATATTTTCTCAAAAACATAATCTCGTGTATCAATCTCCTGAATCAACTGAACATCCCATGCCGAAGGATTGGATGTAAGACCCAGGATAATCACCCATTTCCCATCATATTCGAGAAAGGGCATGACGGCGTCTTTGCCAAGATATGGATTGATAGTAATAGCATCAAAAGGCATCTGCTCGAAAAAAGCCCGTGCATACATCTTGGAACTATGTGCAATATCAGCACGCTTGGCATCAGCAATAAGCAAGATATGCGGATACTTGCTCTTGATATAATCTGCCAGACGCTCCATCTGCTTCCATCCATGACTGCCATAAGCTTCAAAAAACGCAGTATTAATCTTAAAAACAATTGCAAATTCCTCTGTAGCGTCCACTATTTCACGACCAAAGTCATACAAAGGGTCTTTAGCATTACGGATCTTCTCTGGTATGCGCTCCAGGACTGGATCAATACCAACGCTTAACAAAGATTTTTTGCTTTCTATTTGTTTGATCAGATCAGAGATATTCATTGCACCAAAGATTTATTTGTCAAGTTAAGATTGTTCTTGTGATTTTAGTTTTTCTGCATTTTCGGCAATCTGAAGCTGCTCGATAATAGGGTCAAGGTCTCCGTTAAGTATCTCTTGCAAGTTATACAATGTCAGGTTGATACGATGATCTGTTACTCTATTCTGCGGATAGTTGTAAGTACGTATTTTAGCCGAGCGGTCGCCACTGGAAACCATTGTTTTACGTTTTGCAGCAATATCCTTCATGCGTTTTTCATACTCAAGATTATACACACGTGTTCGCAGCTCCTTGAGAGCTACCTGGTAGTTTTGTTGCTGTGAACGCTCATTCTGGCAATAGACAGTAATACCAGTAGGAATATGCGTCAGACGAACTGCCGAATAAGTAGTATTCACAGATTGTCCACCAGGACCGCGGGATGTGGTAATTTCTTTTTTGACATCCTCTGGACGAAGTTCTAAGTCAAATTCCTCTGCTTCGGGGAAGACAGCCACAGTAGCCGCAGATGTATGGATGCGCCCCTGCGATTCTGTCTTAGGTACGCGCTGGACACGATGCACCCCAGACTCAAATTTCATGATACCATAAGCACCCTCACCAATGACGTTAAAAACAATTTCTTTGTAGCCGCCCATATCAGAGTCTGTAAAACGACTAATCTCCACTTTCCAGCCCTTTCTTTCGCAATATTTGGTGTACATGCGGAAAAGGTCTCCGGCAAAAATAGCAGCTTCATCTCCGCCCGTGCCTGCACGGATTTCTATAACAGCGTTTTTGTGATCATTGGGATCTTTGGGCAATAGCAAAAAACGTATTTTTTCTTCTAATTTTTCTTTTTTGCCTTCCAGCTCCTCGAGCTCATCTTTTGCCATTTGGCGCATCTCTTCGTCTTTCTCAGTATCAAGTAGTTCCTTGGCTTCTTTTATACCTTCCAGAACGGCTTTGTATTCATTATAAACATTTATAATTGGCTGAATATCATGATACTCACGATTAAGTTTAATAAATTTTTTCTGATCACCGATTACCTGTGGGTCAGAAAGCTGTTGTTCTATTTCTTTGAATTTACGTTCAACATCCGCAAGTTTTTCTAATATTAAATTCTTAGTCATTTTGCATTAGCATTTTAATTTTGCTGTGTGCAAAGTTAAACTTTTTTGTTAAACTTATGACCGTGATTTTGGTTTCTCACAGGCTAATTTAGAATTTATAATAAGTCAGCAGTAGCATTATAATAAGTAAAATCATAACTTTGTTGCCACAAAAATAAAGCCATTAAAAAAAGTATAGGCTACTGAATGGATGAGAACAGCGAAAATACATTATACGAACATTATCGTCTCCAAGTGGACCCAGGACAAAAAACAATGCGTCTGGACTCATACATTGCAGGACATCTCGAAGGTTGGACACGCTCCCAGGTTCTGAAAATAGCCAAGCAAGGTGGGATTTTTGTCAACGGCAAACCAGAGAAACCGAGCTACAAGATAAGACCTAATGACGTGATAAGCATAATGATGCCAGAGCCAAGGGAAGAATGGAAAATCGTACCCGAAGATATTCCGCTAAACATTCTCTACGAAGATCAAGACCTTATCGTGGTTAATAAACCAGCAGGCATGGTCGTTCATCCGGCTTATGGACACTACAAAGGAACACTAATGAATGCCCTGGCCTTTCACATGAAAGATGCTCCAGTTTTTGCCGACGAGAGCATACGTGCTGGCATGGTGCACCGTATTGACAAAGACACTTCGGGCGTACTCGTTGTGGCCAAGACGCCTCAAGCACATGTCAACCTGGCCGCACAATTTAAAGCACATACCACACAAAGGACATATATTGCCTTGGCATGGGGCGACTTCAAACAAGACAATGGAACAGTAGTTGGGCACATAGGCCGCCATCCACGCAACCGCCAAATAATGCATGTTTATCCCAACGGCGAGCAT
>JALWCU010000092.1 GCA_027015275.1 Bacteroidales bacterium
TGCAGGTGGAGGAGAAATCCCTGCGCGGCCAGGGGCGGGCGATCGCACGGGCGCATCATGCGGGCGCGGGACCGGGTTTCGGAACGGGGCATGGTCGGGGGCGATCTCACGCAAAGACGCGAAGGCGCAAAGGGTGAGAAAGGGGTGGATGGAACGCAGATGGCGCAGAAAAAGCTGATTTCCGCAGATCAAGAAAGATGGGATTTAGGCGATCTGCGCCGCAAAAGTGCGTGAAATCTCATCCCAATGCTATCACACCTGCCCCGCGCGGGGTAAGCCTGCCTGATTATGTTCCTAAATTCAGATTTCGGGCATTATCTGGTATTGGTATGAAGTTCGCAATGCTCCTTTTTGAGAGAGAAATCTCATCACTCATCCTCCGTGCCGGAATCCGAGGATTCATTATTTTGTCCTCGTTTACTATCGGGACCATATGGCCAGTTAACAGTGCCGCGCTTTTTGCGCTCTTTGAAGGGGTCGTTAACAACATGCAACTTTATTTCCCTCTCCGCCACTTCTCTTTCGTTTTCGTAGTTTTTCAATCTGTTTCTTGCAATTGCAACATAATCAGGAGAAATATCAATACCGATATAGTGATGGCCCAACAATTTGGCCGCTACAAGTGTCGTGCCTGTTCCACAGAATGGATCAAGAATCACCTTTTGTTCATTTCCTGGCATAGAATATATAGCACGTATTGGTAGCTCAAGAGGAAAAGGGGCCGGGTGTTCTTTGTTCCGCGGAACGGGCCTAATCTGCCAAATCGATCCCATCTTGGCATGGCGTGATTCTAACTCATTCCCAACGAGATGATCGCCTATGGGTTTGTATAGCCAGTAAACATGTTCCTCTACTTGCCAAAAACGCCAGCCGCGCACATTCCCAGCCAAGGTTCGATCCCAAATGATTTCTTGGCGGATGTTCCATGTGGATCGGGCTATCCATTCATAAGGATGCAACAATTTGCCTTTCACCCAACGAATTTTATGATTATAGAATAGAGAACCTCCTGGTTTAGTAACTCGGTGTAACTCATTGAGTACCGCTACTTGCCAATCTTGGTAATCGTTCTCTGACATAGAATCGCGAAAATGGCTATAACCATTGTTTTGCACAAGCCAGCCAAAAGTATTTTTACCTTTATTGTAAGGAGGCGACGTAACAGTAATATCAATACAATCTTTGGGGAACTGCCGGAGTATATCGAGTGCGCTTCCCTCGACAACTGTATTTAAAATTCTTTTCATAGTATATGTTTTCTAACGCTTTCTAAAGCTGCTAATTCTTCTCCCATTTGTATTTGATTTTGTTAAATCTGCTACTCTTCTTTCAAGCTCGTCTATATTAGTGGTAACATGAAATTCTCCGCTGTCTCTATCCAGAATCAGCGCTCCCTTACTCGCTCCTGCTAGTTCAGAAAAAGCCTTACGCACCTCATCCGCTGTAATCGTTTTGAATTTTGGTTTTATCATTATGGCACCAAGAATCATACTAACATGGCGAGCTTCATCCACACCAGATCCCTCCATATCATTTAGAGTTTGGATAATCATCTGATAAAGATCTCGATTACTCCAGACTGGTTGAGTTAATAGTTTTTCAACAGCTTTCGTTACTTCAATTGGTGCAAAGTGTGAGGTGACAATATCAAGAATGTCTTTTGCCCCGATATGACGCGATTCTGCATTTTCAACAACTCGCGCTAATTGTTCTACTGTCCAACACGATATTCGTTGTTCACGAGAAAGATTCGATACTTTATTGTCGTCGTTATCTTGCCCTGTATAACCAGGTGCAACCAACAAGCAACCATCAGCTTTATACTTATTTGTGTGAGCACGCAAGGTCGCAAATTCCATGGGCCCAGGTCGTCTTTTTGCATCTTTCGATGACTTTGCCTCTAAAACAAGTTTTCTGACTCCGCCTGGATATCCTGTATACCTTGCTATCCCATCAGGTTCATCTGACCCAGAAATTTGATTCGCATTGAAACCCAAAGCGCGAGCAGCAACAACCAAGTTAATCTCAAGCTCATGTTCATCCGCAGCCGATTCCCTTAGCTGTTGGGCAATCATCGGAAAAGAATAGGATCTGTCTTGAGCAAAAGAACGAAACAAATTATCACGCCTCTGCAAAATTTCACCGATCAGTTCCGGGGATATATGTCTTTCTCTCATATATACTTCAAGTAGCATTTCTGTAGTAACAAAATCTTCAAGTAATCGACTGGAATTATTGTCACTGGCATATTCTTTAACGAAGTCGTGCTCAGTGTTGATCCAAAAAATTGATTCAGTTGGATCAAACTTAACCAATCTATCGGTTTTGCCTCGCGTTGTGTATTTATACTGATATTTGCTACGGGGTGTGGTATATAACTGCTGTGCCAACTCGTCAATATTTATGTCTTTTGGCAGCCAAAGATAAAACCAGTCATCATTGGCTTCTGCACCTTTTAAATCGTAACGCTGAGTCAATAAAGCGTCAGCAACTGGCTCTTCTACCAATTGGGGGGCAACAAGTTCCTTTAGACCCTCTTTTTTTCTACCTTTTGCCGCTTCTGCCTCTTCCTCTCTCTGCTGTTTTATATACTGATTGTCCGCCTCATTTATCACTTCTCGCAAAAGTTTTCGAAATTTTATTTTAATGCTTGACTCTTCAATCGTATCTCTGGATGCAGTTAGGTACTCATCTAGATCATCGGCTTGTATATCTGCATGAAAGCGATTAAGTATACCGTACCTTACGGGCTTCATTCCAAACAAAGGATCAACCACATCAACTAGGCGATCACGTACTCGTACAAAAAATCCATGACTTCTTTGAATATCGTCGCTCTTTTGTCCATACAAACTTCGTCGTGTAACAAATACATGTCCATTTATGCCACTGGGAAAAGATTCAGATTTAATATGTCCCTTTTCAATATACCAGTTTTCGCCTGTGTCTTCAGATAATCCTTTAAGGCGCTCCTGCGGTAGATCCGTAAGAGCGAACTCGACAATTCTATCATAGCCTAACTTTGAACTATGGATTTCTTCTCCGTTTAGAAAAAGACGAAAATCTGTGCCCAAAGGCATCGCCGTGCGCAAAACCCACTTTAAAGAACGATGGTTGATATCTTGGGCTTTGTCCTTCAGATTCTCCAGAATGGCTATTGTCCAAGATTCAGCATCTGGTTCTTTGCTCTCCAAACCTAGTGCGCCTAAAACAGATTCTATATCTGTCTCCCTGATGAAATCAACCCACGATTCAATTACATAAACCGGTAAATTTATGGGTTTTAAAGTATGCCCGTTATTTTCGCCTTCATCATCTAATTTATCCTCTTGGACTGAATTCTTCTTATTATTTGTCGGAATATCTTGAAAAATTGTAAAATCAATCGTTACTCCTAGAATGCCCTCATCCGTCTTGGATAGATAGGTTAATTGATTAGCAATAGTGGAAGTAGCCAGTTTGCCTATACCAAATTTACCGATTTGTTTTCTCATGCTACGTCGTTCGCACTCTTCAACTCTCTTCTTGCTGCGACCAACTAGCCATAAATCCGTAAGACCTTGGTAATCCATACCGTGACCATCGTCGAAAACAGCTATAAACTCATGTTCTGTGTCGGTTGGTAAAGGCACAAAAATGTAACATACCTTCGCGTCAGCATCGTATGCGTTTACAACGAGTTCTTCAATCGCCTTGAGAGGAGATTGATAGAGCTGTTCGGATAGGAGACGAACAAGCTGATTTGACAGTGTAACCCTCACGGTTCTACCATCTTCTAGATTTCTTGTTGATAGTGAATTGGCTATAGAAAGTGTGGACTCCATAAGGTTACTCCTTCAAGTGCGCTCTCTTGTTGTATTACAATTTCATACCCGGTTATGGAACTGTGCTCTGATTCCTTGGAACCGTCCCGAATCAAGGGCTGATGCGGAGAGCGGCCGATATAAAAAGATGTGGCGATCAGTTGGTTTCAGGGATGAGTGGTGGGAAGGAAAAGGCCGTCACATCTCGTTCGCTTCTGAGCTCCAATTGTAGCGGACGTTCCTTGGCTTCGCAAATAAAAGTGCGAGCGGGGGGGCGTTTCAAAACCGGGACGCAGGCGAGTTGTCGGAAGTCATCGACTGCATCCCCGACAGACGCATCTTTCGCCTCATCCAGGTTTTCCAGTCAGCGCCCGAAGCTGAAGACTTCGAGCTGCAAGACGACAGCCCGTAAACGGGCCTGAATGCAGCCTGCGGATTGCCATTGACAAGCCCGGTTATTGGATGTAAGGTTGAGATACAAGCTTATCCCTTCTTTTCCATAACCCAGGAGGCACATCATGTCACAACGATGGCAACCGTTGCTGACGGCGCTACTGGCGCTTTTGCTGTTGGTTGGCGGCGTTTCGGCTGCAACGTATTCCACCGAGCACGAGCCCAACAACACGCCCGCCCAGGCCAACGCGCTTTATTCCGGGAACCCCATGCAGGGGACTATCGATCCCGCCGGCGATGTGGACTATTTCAACACCAGGGGATATGGCATCGGCTGGGGCATCGTGGCGGTGCTGGACGCCAGCGCCTCGACCACGGGCCATGATGCGGTGTTGACCGCGTATGCGCC
>JALWCU010000093.1 GCA_027015275.1 Bacteroidales bacterium
CCTGTATCCCTACTATGACATTCATTATTCTCTATAACCCAAACAACATTTGTCTGACCTGGATCTAACCCAGCTACCGTTGCCGAGAAATCTGTTGAATCTGAAGTAAATGTATGGGGACCCAGTATTGTCCAGTACTGCCTTGTTGCGTAATAAGGAGAAGGTTGATATGCTGTCATACTTGCAGTACTATCACAACCTGCCGTAATACCAGTTATTGTTGCCTCGCTTGGCAAATCATTCACTACCGTTACTGTTGAAGAGTTGGTACAACCATTATAGTCAACTGTCCATTTAAGGATATTAGCTCCATTGTTCAAACCAGTAACAGATGTATGAGGATCATGGACATCCACAAAAGAACCAGAGCCTGATGTAACGCTCCAGGTCCCCTGAGCACCTGATGCAGGCAATTGTGCATTTAGCTGTGTAGAATCGTTACACAATGTATCATTAGCACCGGCAAATACAGTAAAGCTCCTATTAACAACAGTAATGTCAACTGAATCAGCACAGTCAGAATTATAAACTTTCCACCGCAAAGTATTAGTCAAGCCATGGTCTAATCCTGTATAACTGGAATTATAAAGCGTTGGCTCTGCGATAGTTCCAAGTCCTCCGATGTTTTCCCAGAGGCCATTATTAGAGCCAGGATCATTACCTGTCAGAGTTACAGGGAAATCACATTCAGAAATATCTGTTGCAGAAGCAAAAACTGAATTATTAGTAATTATAATGTCGTCATAAGTGCTACAATTACCTTTTGTAACCGTCCATCTGAGCTGGTTCGTGCCATGTGCAAGATTACGTGCTACAGTAATACTATCAGCCGTATTATCAAAGGTAACTCCAGTACCACCTGCATCACTCCACTCTCCTGTTCCCTGGAATGGGTAGAATTGCGAAGGACCTAAAGCACTAATTCGTGCTGTGTCTGAACAAACAACCTTATCCAGTCCTGCATTTGCCGCTACTTGATCGTTAGTTACAACCAAAGTATCCATATCAGAACACTGGCCACGTGTTACTATCCACAAGAATTTGTTAACACCAGGTTGCAAATCTGAAACTTTTGCCTTATAGCTTGTAGAATCTGCTATATTGCCACTACCTGTTAGCAATTTCCAATAACCGAAGTCTGAACTAGGAGGAGTCGATACTACTAAAGTTGTAGTATCTGTACAAACTTCTTTATCATCCTCTGCCACAGCTGGTTCAGGCATATTATTAACGACCTTGACAGTATCTTTGGCACTACATCCTGATTTCTCAACCCGCCAGATAAATGTATTGACGCCACTACTCAATCCTGATACATGTGTATTAGGATCATTTGCATTTGTAAAGGTACCTGAACCCAGATCATTCAACCATGTACCAGTAGCACCAGCAGGCAGAGCGCCTGCACTGAGGCTCGTTGTATCATAGCAAATAGTCTGGTCTGTTCCAGCCTGAGAAGAAACTTTGTTACTTATTACAATAACAGTATCACGGGCTTCACATCCATTTCTCTTTACAAGCCATTCGTAAACATTAGATTCTGAAGTAGAAAGATTACGGACAGCTGTATTATACAATGTATCATTAACGAACAGTCCACCACCACTTAATTTTGTCCACTGACCTGTGCCTGTGCCCGGTTGTTCACCATCCAGCTGAATAGTATCCTCACATGTGTACATTGTGTCATTTGGATAACCTACAGCTGCATTGATAGTAAATTGATTATTATAGATAATTATCTGATCCGAAGCCGAACATCCACCTTTAGTAATTGTCCATACAAGAACATTTGGAGAAGAATTGCTCAGATTTCTGACAATTGTATTATATGCTGTCTGATTATCAAATGTAGCAGAGCCACCCGTGGACCATTGTCCTGTGGCATAAGGCGATTGTGTATTAAAAGTATTTGGATCATTAGCATAAAGCTGGAAAGTATCAACACATATATTTTCTGTATTACTACTACTCAGAGTATTAGCATCAGCCGTAACATGGTCATTAATAACAGTAATTGTATCGCTCGACTTACACCCATCATTATCAATAATCCATGCCCACTTAGTTTTTCCAGACCAGAGTTTACGAACATAAGTAGTAACCTGAAGTGAATCAACTATATCTCCAGAATATGGATAAACAGGTTCCCAATGTCCTACACCATGAATAGGATTATTACCCTGCAATTTGGCTGAATCAACACAAACTTCAAATGAGTCAGGAGCAGCCACAATTGCTTTAGTCGGAACTCTAACATCGACATTGACATAGTCTGTAGCACTACAAGTAACTCCATTATAAGTATTTTCTACAGTCCAGGAAAATACAGAAGTACCATTACCCAATCCGTGAGCTCCCGTAGTTGGCGAAGTAGAATTATCTATAGTTGGCGAATGGGAACCTGAGACATAATTCCAATATCCAGAAAGTCCTGAACCAGGATTAGTAGCATTCAAGAGAACATAACCCAATGTATCGGGATCGCCACAAATTATTCCAGTCGGTATCGCACCTGCTACAGCCGTAACTGCGTTATTATATATAACTGCTGTGTCTGTTAGTTCGCAACTCTGTGAATAGCCGGTTATACTATCAGTGAATAACAACTTTTTATGCCATAAAATGTAATTATTCTGCTGCGGATTAAGGCCATGCGTCCATGTTGTCGGATCTGTAGAGTCATCAAATGTAGCCACACCGCCTATTGCGGTCCAATAGCTCGAAGTCCTTGCTGTTGCTATAACATACGAATTAGTAACATCACGATAATCATTGTTACGTGCATCTGTATTACCTATTAAATATGCCGAATCATCACACACAACTTGATCAGTACCTGCATAAGGATCAGGCGGAAGGTTATCCCAAATAATTAAATTATCTTGGTCAGAACATGTAACTCCTTTAACTGTGCGGGACAATGTCCATGTCAAAGTATTTTTACCTCTAACTAAACCACGTATCGTGTCCAAAGGCTCAGGCGATGTTGTGCTGCCAGTAGTAGCAAAAGTACCACTACCATTTGTTATAGACCACTGCCCAACATAAGGATATGTAGTATCACTTGGGAGGTTCGCCCTAAGAGAAGCTGTATCAGCACAGCGATACATTGTATCTCCAGCATCTGCTACAACTTGATTATAGTAAATATAAGCCGTGTCAATGAGGCGGCATGTCGTATCGCCTCCAGGTCCGGAATATGAATTTTCTACTATCCACAAAAACGTATTTTGACCTTGCTGCAGACTATCTACATACACATTACAGTACCATTCCTGGCAAGTATCACCAAGAATATGAGCACTACCACCAGTTACCTCCCAATGCCCAGTACCACGTACAGGGCGGTTAGCTGTGAGGTTAGCTTCATCAGAACAAACTACAGTATCATCATTAAAGACAAAAGCGTTAGAAGGCAAAGCATTGGTTAAATAAAGGTCGTCCATTGATACACAGCCCTTTGTCTGATCAACGACTGTCCAACGAAGGACATTTGTCTGGAAGCCTAAATCTCTAACAGTAGTGTTATACAATGTGGAATCATCAAAATTACCACGACCATAAATTACTGTCCAAAATCCATATACTGAATCACCAGATGTAACAACAGCATTAGCAGGAGGAGTTGCATTCAATTTATAGACTGTATCGCATGCTACATCATCTGAACCTGCATTAACATCCGAAGTCGCATTAAGCGAAGTAATCTGAACAGTATCCGTAAGAGTACAAGTTATGCCACCTATAACATTTTGCTTATGCCATACAAAATCTGTTGTTCCTTTCTGTAAGCCAGAGACAACAGCATTAAATTGTGTCGAATCTTCGCTACCGTCACGCGGGTCGCTAAATGTCAAACCATCCGCAGGTATAGCCGTCCACCAATGTCTCTGTGAACAGCTACCCAAATCTTTAGCATAAAGACTTGCTTTCGTAGAGCAGACAGTTGTATCATCACCAGCATTAACTATACCAGGCTTTCCATTAATTATACGTACTGTATCCCTGACTGTACAGCCATTATACGTAACAGCCCATTCCAGTATATTTACAGCATTAACTGTAGTCCACCATTCGGGAGTTGTATCACGGCAATAATACTCAAGGTCAGATATATGAGAATTAGGATTAGTAGGATCAGCGACCGTACCACCGCCACCAAGAACATACCAATGGCCCGTACCGCGATTTGGTGAATCAGCTTGTAAATCAAAATCTGTAGAACAAATTACAGTGTCATCACCTGCAAAAACCTTACCTGGGCTATTATTAATAATTGCCAAAGTATCGACATCTGTACACTGACCATTAGTAACTGTCCATGTAACGAGATTAGTATCTATAGCCAAATTACGCGCTATTGTCCTACGTGAGTCAGAATTATCAAATGTAACTGTACCACTGAGTGATGTCCAATATCCTGACGCAGGATAGCCTGCAATGTCTTGATTTGCAACATTATTTCCCAAAACCAGAGCTGTATCAGTACATGTTATATCTGGTTCATTAATAAGGTAAGCATTTACAGAGAGATTATATATACTTACTGTGTCTGTAGAATAACATCCAGTGGGGTTGGAAGGCGAATAAAT
>JALWCU010000094.1 GCA_027015275.1 Bacteroidales bacterium
ATGATTTTTTTCAAACCTTTTCAATGGTTGCAAGCAAAGGAAAGCCCGCTTCTCTTGCCCGCAAATGTACAGTATCTACCTTGGTTTCTGCTATCTCCACAGGATAAGTGCCACATATTCCTATGCCTTTTTCGTGTACGTTAAGCATTATGGCCGTTGCTTCAGACGGAGTCTTGTGAAATATCTCCATGAGAATGCTGACCACGAAATCCATGGTAGTAAAATCATCATTGTGCAGGAGCACCCTGCACATGGGTGGTTCACTAATCCTGTCTTCTGTCTTTTTTCTTGTCTTCGGGTTCTGCAAAGTTTCAGGCAGTCCCATCGCCTTTGTTCCTCCTGAAATCATGCATTCCTGTGTTGTATAATCCGGGATAATTGTCTACAGCACCGTTTATCATATGTAGAAGTTGTATTGCAGGTGCCATTTCGTAATTTCTCAAAAAGCCTGTGAGATGGAGACATAATTCACATTTACATTATATAACCACGAAAATCACGAAGGCCACGAAGAATTTATATTGGTATCACTTCGTTGTCTCCGTGACCCTTTATGGCAAACAAGCTTTTGCTGGGTTGAAATTAATCCAAAACCATTGGCCCCGCTTTATTGAGGAATTACGCCATTTCCTGATAACTGATTAATTTAATTGAATTATAACACATTTATTTATGATTGCATCATGTTTCCATTCATCTGATCTTCGGATGTCTGCTTCTGCTGCATCGCACATCAAAACCTATGTTATTCTGTCTATATCTCTTTGCATATACATGAGGAATTCCCTGTTACCCTTGGCACCCAGGACAGGCGAGGCAATGATACCCTGAACCTGCAGGCCGGGATGCCTGGCAAAAAAAAGCTCCAGGTCAGTCAGAACTTCGGCGTGAACCTCTGGATCTTTTATTATACCGCCCTTGCCGACTTTTTCTCTGCCTGCCTCAAATTGAGGTTTTACCAGGGCAATGATCTCTGCCCGTGGTTTTATCAGCTGAAGTACAGCAGGCACCACGATCCTTAACGAGATAAAAGAGGTATCAATCACTGCAAGGTCTGGAACGGGATCAAGGCTGCCGGAAGAGACATGGCGGATATTGGTCTTTTCCATATTTATTACTTCAGGCCTTGTCCTCAGGCTCCAATCAAGCTGGCCGTACCCGACATCTATGGCATAGACAAGCCTGGCACCATGCTTCAGCAGGCAATGGGTGAACCCCCCGGTAGAGGCTCCTGCGTCAAGGCAGATTCTGGATTTCACGCATATTCTAAAATGATTTAGTGCTTTGTTGAGTTTCAGGCCGCCCCGGCTGACAAATGGACACCTGTCCGCCTTTACAAGGATTTTCTGTTCCCTGGTTACCTGATATCCTGCCTTGGTGACAGGCTTTCCGTCCACAAGTACTGATCCAGCCATTATGAGGGCCTGAGCCCTGGAGCGGGATTGTGCAAGTCCCTTTTCCTTCACCAGGACGTCAAGTC
>JALWCU010000095.1 GCA_027015275.1 Bacteroidales bacterium
ATTATCCTTTGTGTTATAATAAAATGGCAACATATAGAAAGGTGCATGACCGGCCAGAACATAACTAACAGAACCACGGTAAGCAAAAATCAATTTCTTAGGTAAGAGCGTAAAATACTGACGATGAGTAACAACCAACTCTAAATACTTGTATTGTTTGGGATGTGAAAAATCAACTCCACCAACAAAGAATGCCTCATCCCACAGACCTCTATTGGGCATAGGCTCGTTATCACGTGTGTCGTAAATAATACCCAGTTTCATCAGTCCCATATTACCGCCATGTGCTTCATCTGGCTTAATAACACCCCACTGCTGATACAGTTCATATAAGCCTGGTACACTATCTACCGAGGGGAGCATCTCTGACGGATCTTTGCCCTTATTGAGCTTGGCAATATTAACAGAATTAATCTTTATACCTAAATAGCCAATCCCACCATATAAACGAAGTTTCTTCCCTTGCAAAGGATACTGAAAATCAGGCATAAAACGAAATTCACGTCTATCCATACGATAGAACATACGAGATTTATATAACTGCGCATCTGTTGTCATCCATTCTGGATGAAAAACAGATTCATATCCATTGAAACCGTAAAAATCAAGAGCTTGTTCAATGTAATAACCAAAATCAAGCAACAAACGAATCTTAGTTCCCAGAAATGCCTTATCATCATAGTTTATACGCAATATCCCGCTACCTTTTGTAGTATTAGAAGCTTCTAAATATATAGAACGCAGATAATCAGGATATAAGGATCCATCGCCCCAGTCGAAAATATAACCTATTGCACCATATCTGAATCCTACATCAGTATTGTAAGAAATAGCAGGTAAGGCACCTCCAAATTTCCAGCCTTTATGAACAGAACTACTCTTAGTAGAATCACTCTGACCCCATGCTGCATAAACCAGTAAGGCCACAAAGAACAAAGACAAAAACTTTTTCATATCACATCGTTTTTAATTTCTATTACCAAAAATATTAAAAAAATTTTTTATAAAAAATTTCATAAAAAACCTAGCAAGGTCAAATTTTTTTGTTTTTGAAAAAGACTTATTTTTACCAGCAAATAACAAAAACTATCTTTTATGGAAAAATTCGATATCACAATAATCGGCTCAGGTCCAGGCGGATATGTTGCTGCAATACGTGCCTCACAGCTGGGACTAAAAACAGCAGTTGTCGAGCGGGCAGAAGTAGGCGGAGTCTGCCTCAACTGGGGCTGCATACCTACCAAAGCCCTGCTCAAGAGCTCACATGTCCTAAGTGAAATTAAATCAGCTGCTAAATTCGGAGTCAAAATCGGTCAAGTAGAACCTGATTTCAAAAAAATCATACAACGCTCACGCACAGTAGCATCACAGGTAAGCAAAGGCGTAGAATTCTTATTCAAAAAGAACAACATTACTCTCTTGCAAGGCCAAGGCATCATAAAAGACAAAAATATCGTCCAAATAACTCCTGATAACGGTCAAATATACACTGTTCAGACCAATTACATCATTATTGCAACAGGCGCACGAGCAAGACAACTGCCAGGACTGGAAATCGACGGCAAGAGAATTATTGGCTACCGCCAGGCAATGACATTGGAAACACTGCCAGAACAAATGCTTGTGGTCGGCTCCGGCGCTATAGGTGTAGAACTGGCTTCTTTCTATGCCCTACTTGGGACAAAAATTACAATTGTAGAGCTATTGCCACGGGTAGTCCCCACTGAAGACGAGGAAGTCTCTGCCGAACTGGCAAAGCATCTGAAGCGCCAGAAAATCAAGATTTACACATCATCCACACTGAAATCTACAGCACCAGAAGGCGATAAAATAAATGTAATCATAGATACACCAGATGGCGAAAAACAGCTCACAGTTGACAAAATCTTCTCAGCTGTTGGCATCACGCCTAACACCGAGAACATTGGATTAGAAACCATCGGCATTAAGACAGAAAAAGGACGGATCATTGTTGACCAGTACTATAAAACGAATGTGGGAAATATCTTTGCAATTGGCGACGTGATAAACACACCTGCTCTGGCTCATGTTGCCAGTGCAGAAGGCATTACAGCCATTGAATACATTGCTGGTCTCAACCCACAGCCTATAAACTACAATGCCATTCCAGCAGGCATTTTCACACAGCCAGAGATAGCTTCAGTCGGACTGCGTGAGTACCAAGTTAAGGAAAAGGGTATCAATTATCATATTGGCAAATTCCCATACTCTGCTCTTGGCAAATCAACAGCAATTGGCAACCGCGATGGTTTTGTTAAACTGATTTTCGACGAAAAAGACCAGCTCATTGGTGCACATATAATTGGCGAAAATGCTACTGACATGATAGCAGAACTTGTGGTCTCAATGAACGCTGGAGTTACTGGCAAGCAAATACTAAAGAGTGTACATCCACACCCTACTCTTTCCGAAGCCATTATGGAAGCAGCAGCAGCCGCTCATAACGAGGCTATTCACTTATAGAAATACATAAATAATTATAATTATGAAAGGCATTATTTTAGCAGGTGGTAGTGGGACAAGGCTTTACCCCGCAACTTTAGCTATTTCCAAGCAAATAATTCCTATCTTTGACAAGCCAATGATTTATTACCCGCTCTCGGTGCTTATGCTTGCAGGCATTCGTGAGATACTTATTATTTCTACACCACGCGATATTCATCTCTACGAGGAATTATTCGGCGATGGCAGGCACATAGGACTTAATATAAATTATGCTGTTCAGCCCAAGCCAGAAGGTCTGGCACAAGCCTTTATCATTGGAGAGGAATTTATAGGCAATGATAACGTATGTATGATTCTGGGAGACAATGTGTTCTATGGCTATGGACTGTCTAGCATTTTGCAAGAAGCCGCCGCTCTCGAAGACGGTGCGTATGTTTTTGGTTATTGGGTAAAAGACCCTCAAAGATACGGAGTTGTTGAATTCGACGAACAAGGCAAAGTACTAAGCTTAGAAGAAAAACCCAAGCAGCCTAAATCAAATTACGCTGTTGTGGGACTCTATTTTTATAGCAACGACGTTGTGGAAAAAGCCAAGAATCTCAAGCCTTCTGCACGTGGTGAACTGGAAATTACTGACCTGAATAACCTTTATTTACAAGAACGACGACTGAGAGTTAAATTACTTGGCAGAGGCTATGCTTGGCTCGATACAGGAACACATCAGAGCTTGCTTGACGCATCGAACTTCATCGCAACCATAGAAAAGCGTCAAGGACTGAAAATCGCTTGCATAGAAGAAATAGCCTACAGACGTGGATTCATTGACAGAGAGCAACTTATAGAACTTGGTAAAAAGTACAAAAACAACCAATACGGACAGTACTTGCTAAGATTAGCCGAGGAAAAAAATTCTGGACAAAATAATCCTTTTTTCAGCTAACTGTACTTGGGTTTATTAGCTAATTTTGTTAAATTTGTAAAACAAACTTAAACCACGGATCAATGAAAAAAGTAATTGCTGTACTGGTTCTTGCAATAGGCTTTGTTAGTTTCGCAAGCGCAACTATCGTTGCCCCTGCCTTGCATACACAGAAAAAATTCGAAATCGTCAAGAAACAGCAGATCAAAAAGGCAAACGTAAAAGACATAAGTAGCCTTACTAACACAAATTCAACTGTCAGGCTCGGGCAATATGCTCTCATGGGCGTGCTTCTGGTTGTTTTAGGAGCTCTGTTGTTTGTTGGTCCGCTTGTTAATATTATTGCTGCAACATTAATTGTCCTGGGGGTAACGCTGTTTGTGCTGGACATCATCGGCATAATCTGATGCTTTACTAATGACATTGTTTTACAAACAGGGAGAGGCAGGTCAGACCCGCCTCTATTATTTTACTGAATAACAGTGGATTATTACATTTTTTGGATGCAACAAACTTGGCATTTTTGATAAATACAGCCGCACTACAGACAACATAAAAATTCAATGGCTATATTGACATAGTCTATTAATGACTTTTTTATACTTCTATCAGCTAACTATAAAGAGCCATGCCAAAGCTGAGATTGGCACTTAGATCAGGCATTTTAGCACAAAATAAATTTAGAGAGTAACATTAATTTTCTTGCTTAAGCAGAAAAAACTTATTTTTGAACTATCAAAACGGTGCCCTGCGGCTTAAAAGGGAATCCGGTGAAAGTCCGGAGCTGTCCCCGCAGCTGTAAGTGCCCCTTTTTACTGACGCTGTAGCCACTGTCCACTACGGATGGGAAGGCGCGTCAGGTCCGGCACAAGCCAGAAGACCTGCCGTTTTGATAAAAATTCTCTTGTGCTTTCGGGGGCTAAAGCACAGAGCAGGAGCACACATCTCTCTTCTGTTCTTTTCCTACCCCTGTAAAGCACAGCACAAATAAAACTAAACAACAAAAAACGCTGTGCTATGAAAAAATTTTTATCTGTTTTGACGTTGGGTCTGGCATTTTTTGCTGCTTTGGCCCAGACCTCTGTTTTTACGATGAACACGCTGCCAATGCCTGACACAGGCTTTTATAATGGTAGCGATGGGAAAGGCTTTTTTATGGATACTGCCGGCAATGTTGTGGCAAAATTCTACAACCAGTATGACGCTGATTGGGACTCTTGGCAAGGCTGGGCATATTCCACGTGGATAGATGACACATCCAGCTCATACAACAACCAATGGAGCGCATACCCAGGTTACAGGCTCGACTCTACCTTTGCCTTGGCCTATGTTGGCATTGATTGGTCTGACAATTACAAAAACATTCCTGTCGGGATAAAATTTTCCGCACCAATCTGGCCAAGCTCTGTGTATGTGGCTAATAGCACTTATGCTGCTTTAACAATCCGAAATGGTAATAACTTTGCCCGTGCATTTAAGGATGATGACTTTTTTAAATTGATAATAGTGGGGCTAAGAGATGGTCAGCCAACAGACACTATTGTTCACTATTTAGCAGACTTCCGCAATGGCATGTCTTTTATTCAGAAAGATTGGTCTTATATTGACCTCAGTTGCTTGGGCGTGATTGACAGCCTTAGCTTTAATTTAATCAGCTCAGATACAGGAAATTATGGTATGAATACACCAGGATATTTTGTTCTGGACATGCTTCGTTTTTCTTCTGCCAGTAGGACTGCTGCCGTGTCATCACAAGTCATTGATAATAATATAAATGTATATCCCAACCCAGCTTCTGTCTTTATAAAAATTCCGAGTTCAATCGAACTGACCAAACTTTATACACTCAACGGACAAAAGATAGGCCAATGGACTGAGCAC
Organism: Bacteroidales bacterium; assembly: GCA_027015275.1. GTDB lineage: Bacteria > Bacteroidota > Bacteroidia > Bacteroidales > S143-33 > S143-33. Next base: position 5,267 of record JALWCU010000095.1, read on the forward strand.
ACAATACCAGTATCTGACCTACCGTCTGGGCTATACGTACTGCGTATGTGGCGCTCTGGCAAAACTTTCACCAAAAAAATAATTATCCAGCACTAATGCGCGTAAAGTCACTAATAATCTGTTTGTTAATAACATTCCAGAGTCTGGCACAATATGCGCCGCAAGCGGGGCTGCCAGGCTCTTCTGCTATTCCTGCCAGCTCGCCAGTACTTACCGGCTGGGCAAGATATGCCACTATCTCACGTGGTTATATTGAACTGGGAGACACAAATCTGAGTATCAACGGCAGTAACCGGGCAAGTTTTGGCTCAGTAGAGAACGTCTATGGGCCTGCTGACGGAAAGCCAGTGAGCCTCGGGGACAAAGGCAGGATCACTATTTTTCTCAGTCAACCAGTATATGACGGTCCGGGCTGGGATTTTGCAGTTTTCGAAAACGGCTTTCGCAGTATTACTGACTCGACAATGGCATTCCTGGAGCTAGCTTATGTATCTGTGAGCTCAGATGGGAAGCATTTTTTCACATTCCCAAGTATATCGCTAACACAGGATACTGCGCAAATTGACGGCTTCGGCATGCTCAAGGCAAATAAAATTTATGATCTTGCTGGCAAATATATCGCTGGCTATGGTGTACCTTTTGATTTGTCAGAATTATCTGATTTTCAAAACAGTGGGCTTGATCTGAATAATATCCATTATATACGCATACAGGACGTGGGGGGCTGTATAAATCCTATTTGTGCAAGCTATGACAGCCAGGGGCATATTATTAATGATCCTTACCCAACGCCCTTTGCATCAAGTGGCTTTGACTTAGACGCTGTGGGACTGATTCACCAACGCCGTCCAAGCTCTGTTTATCTTTATCCAAATCCAACTGCAGGCACCATAAATATCCAGTCAAAGCAAATTATTAAATCACTTCTAATAAAAGATATTCAAGGAAATACGATTCTGAGAAAGTCTTTGAATGTTAATTTTTTTAAATTAAATCTTAGCAATCTAAAATCTGGGCTTTATTTTTGCATACTAAGAGAAAAAGATTTACAGGAAACTGCTGTAATAATCAAACTCTAATGAGAAATAATAGCCTGACTATCATACTTTTACTGTTACTACTTTTCTTGAATGGCTGCCAGAATCTGCTTACAAAAAAAAGAATTCAGGAAGGGACAGCTGTTTTCAATATAAAATACGAGACAACAAAGCAAGAGAACCCAATTGTAATTCTTCTGCCACAAAAAATGTACACATATTTTAAAGACAACAACACTGCCTCGGTAGTAGAAGGCTTTTTTGGTGCATTCAGAATGGTAATGCTTACACGTCCAGATTTAGGACACAAATACACAATAGTCAGGGTTCTGGATAAAAAATTCATTTATGATACTACTTTGGCCGGAAAGCCCTTCTCAAGCAGCCAGATGACTGACATGACAATCGATTATTTGGATACAAGCTTTACATACAAAGGATACAAATGTAAGATTGCAGCTGTTAAATGCCCGTCAATTCAGCAAGATACGTTCTGGGTCTATTATACAACACAGCTGGGGATTAAATATTCCAATGTCAACAGCCCTTACTTTCAGATTCCCGGCGTCTTGCTCAAATTCAAGCTCAAGATGCTCAATGTAGTGATGGACGTGAGTCTGGACAAAATCATTAGCCAAAAAATAGACCCTTCCATTCTCGAAATACCAAAAAAAGGGTACAAATACGTTGGACTCAAGGAACTTGAAAATATCTTAGATTCCCTACAATGAAAATCAAAAAGAGAAATATTTATCTGTTTTTCGTATTCATACTTTTTGTCTTTTCGTGTGAGAAAAAAAATGACCAGCTCTACAGCTTTTACCGTGTGTATTTCCCATCTACCTATATGACACTTTCGGGAGCTGTACTGAGAACACAAGCATTACCTGATCAACTTTATACCACAGATACTGGGCAGGCTCTCACACCGTATTCTGCAATTATTCAAGGGCAATTCAAATCTGTTTACGATACTATCATACAACACGGGCATGTATGGTCAATGACTGACCAAAATCCTGTGATCAATCCACAAGATACGAGTAATTATTCCAGATTAGGACCTTGGCCTACTGACAGCTCAGGGTTTTTCATAACTAAAATTAACAATCTCTATCCACACACACCTTTTTATGTTCGCTCATATATAGTAACCATTCATGGTGATACAGGCTATAATCCTGTAATTTTTGTGGATACATCATTAAATGCAGTTGACACATGGTTTGCAGCGCCCGAGCTGCCAGGCTCTATTCGCACTGGTGCAGTGGGAGTTACATATCATGATCCCACACAGGACCAGGATATAGGCATTTTAGCCGGCGGGAGCAATGCTAATGAGCTTCTCGATGATATGTGGTTTTATGACCCCAAGACAAGAACCTGGACACAGCAAGCTTCTCTGCCCTATAAATCTACCGAAGCAGTAGGTTTTGTGATTACTTACACCAATACCCAAGAAAACAGAGTTACACATTTTTACTATGGCACTGGCGAAACAAGCCCTTATGGTTACAGACAAACTAATCTGTGGTACAAATATGACTTTGCTACAAATCAATGGGCACAGACAATTTCCAAAACCACTTACCCTCTGAAAGTTAGTCGTGCTGTTGGCTTTTCCATAAAAAACTATGGATATGTTGCCTTTGGAGAGACAGACAATGGTGCTGTGGTTACAACGGTTTATAGATTTGACCCACGTCAGGCCGAGCTTGCCGACGGTAACCCATGGAAACTGATGTCTGCTCTCGACGCACAATATGCTCGCAAAGATGCCATTGTATTTGTCATAGACTCAGCAGCATACATCGGTCTGGGGCAGAAGAATCAAACACAATATTTCTCTGATCTCTGGGCATTTTTGCCAAGTGCTACAACAAGTGGAGCATGGAGCAGAAAAGCTTCTTTCCCCGGTCAGGCTCGCTCACAAGCTGTTGCCTTTGGCATTGGAAATTACGGATTCGTCGGACTGGGAGCTAATGACTCTTATGGATTCAAAGATTTCTACAGATATGATGCCTTTGCTAATGAGTGGACTAAAATTACTGATTACAAAATAGGACCAGACTACAAAGGTCAGAAACAAGCAGTTAGAGATGCTATTGCTATCCGTCTTGGCAAAATGGGATTTGTCGGAACTGGTTATAAAGTCTATGACTCTATCACACCATATTCGAAAGATTTCTGGTATTATCAGGCATGGTAAAACTTAGCAAATATGAAAAAATTAGTTTTAATCATAATCATTTTTACATCAATAGGCTCAACCTTCGCACAGTGGGGCGAATTCAACTACTTTGCATTGCGACTGGGCATAACAAATCAATTTCTCAATCCAGCACCACTGGCTGCTAATGGCATGTTCATAAACTCTTATGAAGGGGACCGATACCTTATCCCAGACACAAACCAATTTCTCAAATATAACAATGGGTTTGACATAGGGCTGGATTTCCATTTTGACTGGCACAATGACATGGGCGGCTTCATCATAGGAGCAGAATATTACAATTTCGCTGTGTCTAACAAATTTGTTTCCCAGTCATCAAAAGACTACATCATCCGCACCATGCGTATCCACTGCATCAGCTTCCCAATTTACATAAAATTTGGTTATGAAATTTTCAATCTACAGCGTTATGCCTTTCTGGGAGCACGATTCAACTGGAATCTTCAGCTTGACATATCCGAAGAAGCCAGCTGGAACAGCGAAATAAAAACACAGACCCACAACGACAAAGTAATGACACAGTACAATTACCTGCTAATGGGTGGCATTAACTTCCTGTTTCTCAACGTCGAAGCAGATTTTTATCCACAAACCTTCCTGAATAAAAACTACCGTATAAACGTGGGTACACAGGCAGCTCCCTACTATATAAAACCTTTTGCTGCATATCCAGACACTTACCTTGTTATCACAACATCTCTTTACATACCACTCTCACCCTGGGCTACCACTCGAAGCTATTTCCTAAACAAACTTGCCAAAATGTTCTGATGTGGGGCTAAATGCTGTCTAAAGGATTCATTTTAGTTGGTCTAAATTCTGTCTTTAAAAAAGACTTCTGTAACTGTGGATTTTGTAAATCATCAAGTCGGTAAAAATGGAATTGCTTGGCCTTAAGTGTATCAAACATAGATCTAAAACGAGTAAAAGTAACCTTTGCATCGTGTAACTGGTGTCCATAAAAAGCTATTATCTTATTTTTTTCATAAGCTTCATCTATGTCATTATAAATTACTTCATCACTGATATTATAATTCTCATCAGTGGGGATAGGTGACATAATCTGTTTTGGCTCATTAAAAGAATATAAAGTCAATCTTGTAGAACCAAGTTTCTGGAAATAAAAATATTTATAAAAAAAATTAATTAAATTAGGTGTTGCAGCACCATAAGGATATGAAAAATCAGAAATATCATAGCCATCAGATGTCATAAGCATCAGACCGGGGAAAATTTCGAAGTTCATATAGCTGGGGATAGTATTTTCTGTCAAAAAGAAACTAGATTTTATATGATAACTACCATGAAATCCAAGCTCATGATTATCCGCGTCAAAAATATTAGCAAGAATATATTTGTAAGGGATATAAACATCACGAGGATAATAACAAACAAAGTAAGTCATTTTTAACCCCGTAGATTGGATATAATCATAATGATTATAAAAGGTTTCAAAATAGTAATCATCTATCATAAATACTGCACCTCTTGTAGCTGGCGAATTCTGTGCTGACAATCTAAAGGTAAATATTAGCAACAAAACAGATATTGTTAATAACCTGATATTCATAATTTTAATATTTTAATATTTTGCGATGTGAAGTGAAATTATTGCCTAAGATTTCTATAGTATATATCCCTGGCTTAAGGAAATTTATGTTTAATTCAGATGTATTTGCTTTAAGTAACTGCGTTAGCACAACTCTCCCTGTATTATCTATAATTTTAGCTGAAACAGGATAAACAGGAGTATAGACATTAACATAATCTCTCACAGGATTGGGATAAACGTTGAATAGCTCATGCGTTTTAATAAAGATTTGAAAAGAACAAGTACTCTGATTACCATTAATATCAGTAGCTTGCCAGGCTATATTATATTTACCAGGTAATAATCTTTGTCCTTTCAGTGATGACGTCATCGTTAGATTATTAGTTAAAGACGCTATTCTACAATCAGTATGGATACTTTTTAAACCAAATAACGAATCCTTAATAATAAAATCAGTGTTCACACCTATTGTAGTATCTTTAATGCAATCTAAAGTAGCTGGCATCTTATTAGCAGATAACATAATACTATCCTCTTTATATTCTTTATTTTGATCAATTACAGTTAAAATAATTTGATTAGAATCTAGATCTTTATCAAATATAATTTTTAATGTGTCGCCTAATAATCTAAAAACATTATTGCTATTAATATCTGCATAAATGCCATAAGAAGTTTTTAACTGCCATTTATAATTATATTTCCATGGATTTCGGGCAAAGAAAGTAACGGTGTCCCCTGAACACAAATTTGAATACTTGCTAAGAGATTCTATATTCGCTTTGGTTTTGAAACTATAAAGCTGTCCTACGGAAAAACCATTATTATAACTCTTTCCTATAGCGCTAACTAAAAAACCTCCTCTATATGGTGCTATTGCCCAACCAAAATTTAAAAAGTCCTGGTCATCTGTTGGTTTTAATGTAGCAGTTTGCTTTAATGTTTTTTTATCATAAAGCCTAACTAAACCTGTTTCCATAAAATTTTTTGAGTTATATCTATCTAATGAGACAGCTATTATGCCATTATTAATCATCACATTTTTCCCAAATTCTGCATTGTACGTTAGGCTATTATCATGGAGTCTGTTTACAGTGTCAATACTAAGATCCATAGGATTTAACTTGATAACATATACGCTACCAGAAATGGCATCAGTATAAGCACCAACAACAAGATTCGTCCCATCAAAATACAAAGAATTTCCAAAGCTACTTGTTGTAGTTAAACTACTTGGTTGTATTTTTTTTAATTCAATGGTGTCTGCATTATTAACAGAAAAGATATATACAGCTCCTTTATTGAAAGACCCATAAGCTCCGCCATTAGCCCCTGGTGAACCCACAAAAAGATAATTATTATACAAGAAAGTTGAATAGCCAAAATAATAATAATACTTAGAGTCAGAAGCTTTAAGAGACTTTATTAGTTGTGGTGTAGAGTTCTCACTATTTCGTTTGAAAATAAATACTCTTCCTTCATATTTATTATACCCATAAGACCCAATTGCAATATATTGTGAATCAATATCTACAGAATTTCCGAAAAAATCCCCATAATGTCTCTGTGGTGCTGTAATCTTTATTCCATCATCTGTTGTCATATCACGCCATCCATCCGAAGGTCTTGTAAATAGAAAAGTTGCACCACGGCTAGATTCATAATAAGGGGAACCAATAAGTATCGCATTTTGATAAATAGCAACACTTTGACCAAATCTACTTGTATAAGGATAAGTATTAATAAATTTTGCTACCCTTTCCCATTCATCATTTTTAAGCTGATATAAATATGCTGCACCCCTACCTTGCTCTTCTCCAGGGGCACCTATAATTGCATAATCTCCGTAAACATCTATAGAATAACCAAAATAATCAAATCCATTTTTTTTGTATAATACCGGGTATAATGCTTGACTTTCTGAGAGTGAATTAGATGTAAAAGTAAATACTGCTCCACAATCTTGCCCCAGATTGCTGTCGTCTTTTTTAAAAGCTCCTGCAACAATAAAATCATTATCTATAGCAACAGCCCTCCCAAAATTATCTTTCCTCTTCGATAAATTTGAGTTTAATTTTTCCACCAAACTCACACTATGCCAATCACTTGTACCTTGATAAACATATACATAACCAGTATCTGAAGACAATGGCGCCCCAACTACAAGTTTATTACCAGACAAAGCCACACTATATCCAAACTCTGCATTAGGTATGCTATCAAAAGGTGAAATCTTAACAACCTCCTTAACCGAATCCCATGGCTCCCCATCCTGTTTTCCAAAAATATAAGCAGCGCCGATAAAATTATCTGCTCCTATAGCACCTATAGCTATTGTATTCCCTGCAATGGATATAGACCTACCAAACTCCCAATATTTTCCTGCATCGTGGGGTCTAAGTTCTTTTATCTCCTTAAAGTTTTTCAAATCATATAAATAAATTGTTCCACTACTCACATCTATATCATCATTACTATAAGCTCCAACGACTAAAACCTGATTATTCATAGACAATGAATAACCAAATTTATCCCTGTATGCTGCGTCTGATGCAAAAATTTTTGTTTCTAACTTCCACTGTGTCCCATTCCTTCTATATAAATACACAGCTCCAGAATTAGTACTTTTAGCATCATCACCCCAAGCGCCAATAGCAATGTAATCATCATACACAGCTACAGCAGAACCGAAATAATCTCTATGCCTATCGTTAGGATTACCGATTTTCTGTACTTCTTTCCAAGTTGTATCATTTTGCTTCTCAAATATATATATAGCTCCTGTAAAAATATTCTTCCCGTAGGCTCCAATGACTATAGTAGAACCATTTATTGCAACTGCTTGTCCAAAGGCATCCATAGCACCAGGATCACTTGCATAAAGTATAGTTTTTTGAACCCATTTATTATCTTCATATTGATAAACATAGGCACAACCTTCCCAGGAATTATAACCAGGCGAACCTACAACCATATAATCGCTATCTATAGCCACAGAAAAACCATAATAATTTTTAACTGGTTGCTCTAAAATCTTCTCCGTCTGTATTACTGAACTCGGCGGCAAAGTATCTTGACCTTGAAGCTCTATAACAAAACTTACCAAAAATAAAAGTGAAAATATCAGTTTATTCATTAGACAAAAATTTTTATCTTTCTCTCAATTTCCTAAGCAAATTTATAAATAATGTTCAAACAAGTCAAACTGCTAACATTTATCCTGTTTAGCTTCTTTATACTTTCATGCTCGGCTCAAAACACTCAAAACCGTGATATTAAAGTCGGTGCAGAACGAATGAGCCTTTATCTCCCTCTTATCCGCGGTAAATCCGTGGGATTGGTTGTCAACCAGACATCAATGATCGGACATAAGCATTTGATAGACACATTGCTAAGCCTTGGTATAAACGTTAAAAAAATTTTTACGCCCGAGCATGGTCTCAAGGGTACGCTGGACCGTGGACAGGACTACAAGCAGAAAAACATTACTTACCGAGGAATCCCTGTTATTTCCCTGATTGGCAAGAACAAAGCGCCCACTGACAAGCAGCTCTCTGATCTGGATGTTGTAATCTATGATATTCAAGACGTAGGAGTCAGATTCTTTACATATATCAGCACAATGTATTTGGTAATGGATGCCGTAGCACGTAACAACAAGATTTTTATAGTTTTAGACCGGCCTGATCCCAATGGTGATTATATTGACGGACCAGTGCTCGATACAAGTCATTTCCGTTCATTTGTAGGCATGTTGCCAATCCCTGTTGTTTATGGATTGACACCTGGCGAGCTTGCCATGATGATTAATGGTGAAGGCTGGCTCAGTAATGGTAGAAAGTGCAAAATACGTGTTATTCCTGTGAAAAACTGGACACACCATACTAAATACGTCCCGCCTATCAAGCCTTCACCGAATTTGCCTAATTATCTGGCAATAAGACTTTATCCTTCTCTGTGTTTTTTCGAAGCAACTGATTTCTCTGTTGGTAGAGGCACACAGTTTCCTTTTCAAGTCATTGGCTACCCTGACAAAAAATTTGGTGAATTCACTTTTACACCGCACGATATACCTGGTATGCAGATGAACCCAATCCACGAAGGACAAGTCTGTTATGGAATGGACCTACGCAATGTCCACGATACAATAAAATTTAGCTTAAACTTCCTGTTATATTTCTATTATTTATCCGGATGGAAGGACAAATTTTTTTCGCGCCCCCATTGGTTTGATCTGCTGGCCGGTACTGACGAACTTCGTAAGCAAATCATCCGCGGTTGGGATATTAGTCAAATAAGACATTCTTGGCAAAAAGATTTAATCAAATTCAAAAAAACTTCTGTTAAATATCTTTTGTAT
>JALWCU010000096.1 GCA_027015275.1 Bacteroidales bacterium
CCTTTACACTTGATGAGGCAAAAGAGAAACTACAAAACGGGATGAAAATACTCATAAGAGAGGGAAGCGCTGCAAAAAATTATGAGGCTCTGCATCCTTTGATAGATGAATTTTATGAAGATATGATGTTTTGCAGTGATGATAAGCATCCAAACGATTTAGTCAAAGGCCATATAAACGAACTTGTAAAAAGAGCTCTGCAAGATGGACATGAGCTTTTCAAAGTGCTTCAGATGGCTTGTATAAATCCGATACACCATTATAATCTCAATGTTGGAAGCCTCAAAGTAGGAGATTTTGCAGATTTTATAGAGGTAGAAGATTTAAAAGATTTCAAAATCTTAAAAACTGTCATCAATGGAAAAATCGTTTGTGAAAATGGTGCTTTAAAAATAGAGCCCAAAATACCAAATCCAATAAACAATTTCAATACCCAAAAAAAGAGCTATAAAGATTTTGAAATTCAGGAAAGCTGTAAAGAGTACAGAGTCATAAGCGCTATGGAAAATCAGCTCATAACAAAAGAGATAGATATACACCTACAAAAGAAAAATAACAAAATCGTGTCAGATATCGAGAGAGACATTCTCCTTATAAGCGTTACAAATAGATATGAAAACAAAAAGCCCTCTGTTTCATTCATCCATGGTTTTGGCTTGAAAAAAGGAGCAATAGCTTCAAGTATTGCTCACGATTCGCACAACATCGTATCTGTAGGATGTGATGAAAAAAGTATGGCAAAAGCGGTCAATACTATAATCGATTCAAAAGGTGGCATTTGCGCGGTCTATGAAGATGAAATTCTTCATCATCCACGCCCCTATGCCGGGCTTATGAGCGCAAAGTATGGCTTTGAAGTGGCAAAAGAGTATGAAAAAATAGATAATTTTACAAAAACAAGATTGGGCAGTACTTTGCATGCTCCATTTATGACACTCTCTTTTATGGCACTGCTTGTTATTCCGGACATCAAACTCAGTGACAAAGGTCTTTTTGATACAAATGCTTTTCATTTTATAAGGGAATGTGCGATATGAATTTCTTACAAAGATTTGAACTGCAAAAACACAACACTACCGTCACAAAAGAGTTTATTGCAGGACTTACGACATTTTTTGCAATGCTTTACATTATTCCTGTCAATGCAGCTATCATGAGTAAAGCCGGTATGCCTTTTGATGCACTAGTTACAGCAACGACACTTATTACCATTATAGCAACACTTGCTACGGGACTTTGGGCAAATACTCCCATTGCTATGAGTGTTGGGATGGGGCTCAATGCATACTTTACCTTCTCTTTGGTTTTGGGAATGAAAATACCATGGCAAACAGCTTTGGGCATCGTTTTTGTCTCTGGTGTTTTATATTTTCTCATTGCGCTTACGCCTCTTAGACAATGGATAATAGATACGATTCCTCTTGATATCAAAAGAGCAACAAGCGCTGGGATTGGTGCTTTTATAGCATTTATTGGACTCAAGGAGATGGGAGTTATAGTTGATTCTCCCGCCACGTTGGTAACTCTTGGGAATTTGAGTGATATGAAGGTTGTATTTGGAATTTTTACGCTTTTTGTCGCGCTCATCTTGACGATGAAAAGAGTCAAAGGAGCATTGATTCTATCCATATTAATAACAGCCCTGCTCTCTTGGATGCTTGGGATAGTGAAGTTTCCAAAAGAGATAGTCTCACTACCAGCTTCCATCAAACCTATAGCATTGAAGATGGATATTGCTTCCGCTCTTTCTCTTTCACTGATTCCTGTGATTGTGACCTTTTTGATAACAGATATTTTCGATACCATCGGTACCTTGATGGGAGTGGGAATGAGAGCAAAACTTTTTGATGAAAAAGATTCAAAAAAGCTCCAAAAAACAATGGAGGTTGATGCAGCGGCAACAGCTTTGAGTGGGATTTTGGGTGTGAGTACTACAACCGCATTTATTGAGAGTGCAGCCGGTGTTGAAGAGGGAGGCAGAACGGGACTGACTGCAGTTTTTACTGCACTGCTTTTTATATTGCCTCTCTTTTTCCTACCACTTTTTGAAGCAATCCCTTCCTTTGCCATATATCCAATATTGGTGGTTGTTGGAAGCTTGATGTTTAGTGAACTGGCAAAGATCGATTACAGCGATTTTGCCATCAAATATGCTACATTTTTTATCGTATTGATGATGCCTCTTACCTATTCCATCACAGATGGTCTGATGATAGGTGCTTTTGTATATGTTCTTATCAGACTTTTTCAAAAAAGATTTAACGTTCTCAAAACTGCTATGGGATTCATGGCGCTTATAGCTATCATTTTGTTTTATGTCCTCTAGACTAAAACCAAAACCGCAAACCCACTACGACTCTACTCTCTCCATCTCCCTCGGCCTTTTTGAGATTTGCAAAATTTCTGGCAAATTCAAATCCTACATAGGGAGCAAACTCCCTTCGTATCTCATATCTTAAACGAAATCCAAGCTCAATAGAGTTTAATCCTTTATAAACTCCTATTTCTGGTAAATCTTTACTAAAAATCCTACTCTCAATCCTTGAATTTAAAATAAGCTTTTGTGTAAAGAGTGTTTCGTATTCAAAATCAAAATCAACTCCAAACCCATCTCCAAATAAAAGTTTTGTTCTTGTCTCTATCCAATATGGAGCAAGTCCAGATAAAGTTATCTCTCCAAATATTTTTTTATCCTCCTCTTTATCTATTTCTGCTCCTATTTGAATATCCCAAAAAGGTGTAATTGCTTTTGAATATACTATCTCATTTTGGCTCTCTTTGTCAGTTCCTTCTGAATAGATATAAATCTTATTTTTGTCATATCCTGCATATAAGCTAACATCCCAAGATTTTTCTCCCTCATCGCTCACTTCAAACCTATCAGCCAAAAACTGATAGCGAAAAATGTCTCCTCCACCCGCAAAAAGCATAGTAGCGAAAAGTGCTGATAAAAATATCTTTTTCATGACAAAACCTTTACTTCCCTAAACATTCCGCCCATATGGTATAAAAGATGGCAATGATATACCCATTTCCCAGTCGCATCCACATCCATCCTCATACTGATTTTGCTTCCTGGCTGCACATTCACAGTATGTTTGCGAAGGATTTTGTTTCCAACTTCTACATCGCTCCACATCCCATGTAGATGCATAGGATGGTTCATCATCGTGTCATTGATGAAAGTGACTCGCAAATGCTCGCCATAGTAAAACTCCAGCGGTTTGGATTCATAATAAGGAATCCCATTAATTGCCCATATATAACGTTCCATATTGCCTGTAAGGTGTAATATGATTTCTCTATCGGGATAGCGATTCTTGATGCCTGGAGTTTCTAAGTCTGCATAGGTGAGAACTTTTCTTTGAACACTCCTTAGCCCAACTCCCGGATCGTCCAAACGATACTGGGGACTTTTGGCATGCATCGTCCAAGCAATACCCTCACTTTTTGGAAGAGGTGTTATTGGAATTGGTTTTTTATGAGGCATATTCTTATGCTTTTGCCCTCGCATTGTATGCATTTTCATACCCTTCATTGCCATCCCCATATCCACCATTGTAAGCGGCTCATAAGGATACGGCTTTGGCAGTACTACCTTCGCAGATGGATCTGCACCAAGCTTGGCATAAACCTTGCCGCTACGCCCCATATCCTCTACATAGATAAGCGTATCTTTTTTGAGCTCCACAATCACATCATAACTCTCCGCCACCGCTATACGAATATCATCCACCTCCACTGGCTTCACTGGCACACCATCAGCTGCGATAACTTGCATTCTGTGGCCTGGAATGCGAAAATCGAAGTATGTCATAGCAGACTGATTGATAAAACGCAAGCGTATCCTCTCTCCAGGCCTAGCAAAAAAGTGCTTTTGCAAATCATTGATGCAGTATCTAAGAGTGCTACAACATACTCTCTATCCACATTCAGAGTGATATCGTCTTCGATTATAATAGCTCCATGCAGGCCTGTTTGTTCCTGAAATCCTGTGTGAGAGTGGTACCAGTATGTACCGGTTTGCTGCACTTTAAAGCGATAAACAAACGTCTGGCCAGGCATAATACCAGGATAACTCACCCCTGGTACGCCGTCCATAGTGTATGGCAAGATGATGCCATGCCAATGCAGACTCGTTGGCTCATCCAGATGATTGGTCACACGGATTGTAACGATATCACCCTTTTTCCAGTACAATGTAGGGGCTGGTAACATATCGTTGATGGTCGTAGCAAGCACCGGTGTACCAGTGATATTGACCCAAGTTTTTTTGATATACAGATCAAAGGTATTGCCATGCAAAGCGGTTGTAGGCTTTTGCTCACCTACTCCTTCTTTGGCAATTGCTGGCAGCACTGCTATGAGCCCGAAGGCTGCAGATGTTTGAAGGAATCTTCTTCTATCCATTGCACTCTCCTTTGTAGAAGTGTACAAAGAAGAGTGTGGAGAGAGTGTGGAAAAATGAAATTTATTTTTTAAATATTTTCTAGAAATTTTATTTTTTGATACATAACTTTTGATGAATCTTCAGTTTTATGAATATCATCAATCAATTTTTTTATTTCTTGTTGTTTATT
>JALWCU010000097.1 GCA_027015275.1 Bacteroidales bacterium
GAAGATAAAGGCAAAAGGTCCTATTAATAAGATATTAAAATTACTTCCAATGCTAAAACCTGCATATGAAAGATATCCTGAAATAGCAAAGGGGTATGGACTTATTTAACCTTTTTTAAACAATGTTTAAATATTTTATTTTTGGTAAGGAGAAGATAATTATGTATACTGATTTAAATATTGAGCTCACACGTGAGCAAAATATGATAAAGGAAGAGACCCATAAATTTGCAAAAGAGGTACTTAGGCCTGCATCAATAGAGTTGGACAAGATATGTAACCCTGAAGACATGATAAAAAGCCCTATATTGTGGGATACCCTAAAAAGTGCGTATGGACTTGGGTATCATACCCTCCTTATCCCTGATACCTGGGGGGGACTTGGGCTTGATCCCTTGGAGACCCATATAGTGTTTGAAGAACTGGGCTGGGGGAGTGTGGATTTTGCTGTTTGTTTAGGTGTTGCCTGTTTTCCTGCATTTTTCGCATCTTTAGTGCCTAACGAGCGACTGGTAGAGGATATATTAATGCCTTTTTGTGAAGACAAAGATGCCAAGTTTATAGGGTGTTGGGCAATAACTGAGCCTGATCATGGGACTGATACCCTGTGTGTTGGTACCCCTGAATTCAAAGATCCTAAGATAGTTGGGCAGTGTAGGGCCAAGTTAGATGGAGATCAGTGGATAATTTCAGGGCAGAAATCTGCATGGGTCTCGAATGGCACAATAGCCACCCATGCACTGGTTTATCTGACCATTGATCCTTCCATGGGAATGGCTGGAGGTGGGATATGTGTGGTCCCATTGGACTTACCTGGTGTAAAAAAGGGGGCTCCCTTGAATAAATTGGGACAAAGGGCACTTAATCAGGGAGAGATCTTTTTTGACAATGTAAGGATCCCAAAAGATTTTATGCTCGTGGAACCTGATTCATATGAAGGGCTTTTAGATATCACCTTGGCCACTGCAAATGCAGGCATGGGCGCTTTTTTTACAGGTCTAGCCAGGGCTGCGTATGAAGAGGCCTTACGCTATGCAAAGACCAGGGTACAGGGAGGTAAATTGTTGTTTGACCATGAGATTATAAAGCACAAGCTATTTAATATGTTTATGAAAATAGAGGCAGCTAGGTCATTGTCCAGGTCTGTTATGATCTATAATTATAATAATACTCCGCCAAGGGTTGAATATTCCATAGCCTCTAAGGTGTTTTGTACCAATGTTGCCTTTGAGGTTGCAAGTGAAGCAGTGCAAATATTTGGTGGATATGGGCTTTCAAAGGAATATCCTGTGGAGAAATTTTTTAGGGACGCAAGGGCTGCAATGATAGAAGATGGTGCAAATGATTCTTTAATGGTCACGGCTTCATATCATCTATAATAAGGGGGAAAATATGAGAGTGTATATAATTGGTGTAGGTATGATAAGATTTTCAAAATATCCTGAAAAAAACGTGAGGGATATGGCGT
>JALWCU010000098.1 GCA_027015275.1 Bacteroidales bacterium
GTATTATTGCAGTGGTCTGTCAGGTTGCGCACAAGCAAGGTATTTTGACCATCATTGAAGCTAACTAAAAAGTTCAAAATAAGAGTGTTTACATCCTGTGGATCAGTGGATACAGTCAGTGGTGTAACTTCGCCATTGAGAACAAAGTTTATTTGCTGAGCTAATGATTGCGGACTGATGGTTTTGTTTAAAGTTATTTTCAGAGTATTTGCCGAAACAGCTTGAATATTCGTTATATATGGTAATGTAGTATCTGGATTAGAAGCCAGCACAGAGTTCTGAAAGCCAGGAGTGCCGCCAATAGGATTCTGCGATGCATGCCAATTGATGTCCTGATTACAAAGATTATTAGGATCTATTCTTTCGATAGCCCATCCACCATTGTCCTTGTCAGGGTCATTATACCATGCTGGAGAGTAAGTGATTTGGTCAATAATTTGTCCATTGTTAGCAACAAGTTTTACGGTTTTGCCAGACGTCGTCAGATAAGTCTCATTGAGAATCTGTGCAACTGGTGCCAGACGTCTGAAATAATCTTGTGCTTGCGTGGATGTTATGATTACAAAAGATAAGGGCTTGATAATTACAGGATTGTCAATAGTCATTATGTGATCGCCTATCTGTAGTTGCCAGCCATAGAGATTAATTTGAGCACCTGTACGGTTGTATAGCTCTATGTATTTATTAGCTGGCAAAGCTGGCGGCGCAGGACTAATATCAAACATTATTTCATTTAGAACCAAATCACCTAAGCGCGGTATGTAATAGTCAAAGCTAAAAGGAATATTTTTTATTTTATTTCCGTGAGCGTCAGTTATTTGAGTGTTTGACAGAGAGTATTGCTCGAAACGAGTCAGAGCAGTTGACAGGCTGAGAGTAAGGTGGGTTGGATATTTATCAATTTTCGAGATTTTACCACCAAAAGGAGTGAGTGCGAAGTCCCTTAGGTTGACTGTGGATGTGTCGATAGGTCTGTTGAAATATATAGATATAGATGCTGTGTCTGGGAAAGTTATTTGCGTTATGTAGAGCGCAGTCCATTTAAGAGTCTTTTTGAGCTGTGATGCTGTGTTGCCTGTAATGTCCGAGATATTTACAGCAGTTAGAGTATGTAATATGTTCTCTGTCAGGGTGTCTTCTAAGGTGAGTTTAATGATTTGAGAACTTATTTTTGCCACTGCTTTGATGTTTATAGTATCGTCAATAGAGAAATTTGCAGGCGTCAGATCAGCGATTTTTATTGGTTCGTTGAAGTAAACCAGAACTGTGTCGGGTGAAATAGCCAAGGCTGTGTCTATTATAGGAGGTATAGTGTCTGGAATAGGCTGACCAAAGTAAATATCGTCAAGAGTAAGCTTCTGATCCTGTGACGATGTGTATTGATAACGAACAGCAAAGTAATTTGCCTGTGTAAACTGGTTGTCTGTTGCAGTAGCTATTGTCTGAGGGGAGTTGCCTTGGGAGGTAT
>JALWCU010000099.1 GCA_027015275.1 Bacteroidales bacterium
TAAGTACATTATTCAGAGATGGATTCTCAAAATAAACACGTTGTTTCTCTGGCAGTGTATTAAACCAATTATCAAATTCTTGTCTATCGTTTTGGTCCAAGAACTCTGGGTGCAATCCACCTATTTTGGCCAAATGCAACAAATCCAATTCTTCCTGTCCATTGTTGGCAGTGCGCCACAGACGGTTAAGCGTATGCTGAAGAACAGGCAATTGGTCATGTCCTTCGCGCAAATCATTAATCAATACCTCTGTCAGACGGTTGGAGACAGAGCCGCCGGCCAGACGTGCTGGCTCTTCTATGACTTGCCTCAGCTCGTTACGCTTTAGACGTGGAACAAAAAACTGGCTAAATCCTATGAATTCTGGCAAGCCTTTGAATGCCACACAGTCACTTATAAAGTCCGAACGCATGGTAAAAATAATGTAAATAGGCAGGTTATCACGAATAGCAATACGGGCTGTCTCGAGCAACAAATTAACTGTAGTATATGCTTCTATGGAAGGTTTGCCAGCTGCAAAATTCTCTGGATTGGTAAAAAATTCCTCAAACTGGTCCGCAATAATCATCAAATTAGCTGCGGATGACCTGAGCTGCTTGCGTTCCTGCTCAGAAGCTTTTTTCCACTCATCGCTATTGAAATCAACATAATATTTGCTTTGCTTATAAACATTGACAAGTGAGGAAAACCCAAATTGAAGTTCATCATAGACTTGCTCAGTCTCTAACTCCAGACCTTGCGCCAAGGAAGCAGAAAGATTATGCAAAGGCGAACGCTCGGGACGAAAGTCAGCTATTATCCAGCTATTGAAAGTAGCTTTAAAAAAACCGGCACGAGCATTTGGAATGACACCAGCGTAAATAAGCGAAGACTTTCCATCACCAGAAGCTCCAGTAACAATGACTATTTTTCTTTCCTGCAATTGTGTGATTATCTGGCGAATATGCAAATCTCGCCCTTTAAAAAATATAGCTTCTTCTTCTGTAAATGGACGAAGACCAGGATATGGAATTATATATTTATTCATACGCTAAGTTTCTCTTTTACCTTATCTAATTGAACTTTAATTTCCAATGGAATAAGCTCAAAGCCTGTTATAATTGTTTGTACATTAGGAGCATCAAAGGTCAAATCAAGGTTCTCTGGCTCGGCATCATCACCTACAAAAAGTATGGTTTTACCAGACGAGGCTCCGCCAATGAGCCGCCAGACCTGCTGAACAAAGAACGAAGCCCATGAAGAGGCTTTACGGAAATAGATAACTGGCAAAACAGATGATTTTATCTGCTCAACGATAAAATTTTCATAATCCAAGTCAGCGCTCAAAGAAATCTCAGTATGTGTAACAGTCGCTACATCCTGCAATAGATCAATCACTTGCGCAGCATAAGGCTCATCAATTTCGTTGTACATCAAATAAATTTCTGTCTGCTCAGTTTCTACTTTCTGCATCTGCTCTACACTCATGATTGTTCTGATATCCTCGGTAACTAGAATAGGACTCTGATGATTGAATATCACTATGTTGGAATTAATCTTATTTCTCAGTGAAAACCACAAATTTCTTTGCTCAGGGTTTTGCGGAAGAGGATCTAAATACGCTGGCCGCCATATAAAAACCTTAAACAATGGCCGTGCCTGTACAAACTCCAGAGCCTTAGTTATTTGATATTCTGTAAACGACATTTTCAGCTCTGGCACATAATCATACTCATCGCCTATAAGATGCACAGAGCAGTCAGAATATTGCAAAACCTTGTCCAGTCCATCAATAGACGGTAAATAATTAGCGCCATTTCGCTCAAGGATTATAACCTTTAGGCCAGCACGAATCAAAACATTGTTCAGCCTTTTGCGCTCAAAATCCAAAGTTTTATCAGTCTCTGCTGAGTAAATATTTATTTGTTTCTCAGGCATCTTGCATTAAATTTATCGTAAAATTAAAACTCGTTTAAGTTAAGTAAACTTTACAAATTTATCAAAATACGTTGTTCAAACAAACAATGGCAAATTTTATTCCAGTTTTTAACATTACACAGTATATTTGCATCACGCAGACATTAAAAAAATCACAATATGAGAGTCAAATTAATTTCTGATTTACATCTGGAATATGAGGAAAACAAGAATTATCTCGCAGAGAACTTAGTGCCTGCTCAGGGCGACATACTTATATTAGCTGGTGACATAACTTACATAGACAGAATAGACAATGATTATGAAAAGACATTGTTTAAATATTTCTCTGACAATTACGAGAAGGTGTTTTATCTCTTAGGCAACTCAGAATTTTTCGGACTATCTAATCTAAAGCTCTATGACAAAGAAGTTTACGAGTCTATATATTCAAATTTTTTCATTGTCAACAACAAATCAATCCAGATTGAGAACATTAATTTTATTTTCACAACACTGTGGACACAGCTGCGACCAGAGAACATGATGATCATTAGCAAATCAGTACCAGACTACCAGATGATAAGATATGGCGAAGAAAATTTTAATCCATTCATTAACAACGAACTAAATCAAAAGGCAATAAACTTTATAGAAACAGAAATAGCAAAAAGCGACAAGACTAATGTCGTCATTACTCACCACGCACCCAGCCAGCATTGTGCTAACGACGAGTATGACTCTACCCAGCTGGGCGATGCTTTTTTCAATGACCTGGATGATATGATACTAAATTCAAACATTGCATACTGGCTCTACGGACACACACATTTTAATAAAGAACTACTTATCGGACAAACATTAATCATATCAAATCAAATGGGACTGGCTAAATACAAGGAATATCTCGGTTTTAATCCTGAATTTATTTTAGAACTTTAGTTTTTATTTTTCAAAAAAAAATTATACTTTCGCTAGAAATAGAATCCAAAGACCAATGGAAATATATTACAAAGGTAAATTAGGGATAATATCTTATGACGAAGACATTAATGCAATAATACTCAAATCTGCCAAACTAGAAGGACATAATTTTGCAATTGACGAAGAATACAAAGAGCTAATTAGCAAATACTTAGAAGCATTTCTGCATTACAAGGTAGAGAAGGTTTTGATGGATTTGAGAGACTTTGTCTTCCCAATGACAGACGAGATGGAAAAGTGGACACAGGAAAACATCAGTAAAAAGACAGCAGCCAATGGACTGAAATATGTTGCGTATGTTTATCCGCAGGACATTGTTACAAAATTTGGTCTCGAAAACTATGTTGAGGACATGATAAAAGAGTTTGAAAGCAATGGGCCCGTTCGTTTAATTTTCTCTGATTACGACAAGGCATATCAGTGGATAAAAAGCAAATAATCAGGGCGTTTCTCTCTCCAACAATGTGTAAACAAAATTATTAGTTGATTTTTTCTAAGTATTTTATTAATATGTGTGCTAAATCAAAATCATTTAGCATGCGTATTTTTATTTTATCTCTTTTCTTAGTTTTTGCTCTTAACCTTTCGGCTCAGATTCCTGCTGGCTATTACAACAATGCCCAGGGTAAAAAGGGTCAAGCTCTGAGAGAAGCTTTAGGACAGATAATCCGCAATGGACATAATCCATTGAGCTATAGCGATCTGTGGACAGCCTTTGAAAAGACTGATGTTCGTAATGGCAATCAGGTTTGGGATATTTATTCCGACATTCCAGGTGGTACACCTCCTTATGTTTTTTATTATGGTGGCAATGATCAGTGCGGTACTTATCATACCGAAGGCGATTGTTACAATCGGGAACATTCTTTTCCCAAGAGCTGGTTTAATGATGATACGCCAATGTACACAGACCTGTTTCATATCTATCCCACAGATGGTTATGTGAACAATCGGCGTGGAAATTATCCTTACGGCGAGGTAAGTAATCCTTCGTGGACATCAGAGAATGGGTCAAAGCTCGGGCCATGCTCTTATCCTGGATACACTGGGACTGTTTTCGAGCCAATAGATGCTTACAAGGGGGACCTGGCACGCAGCTATTTCTATATGCTCACGCGTTATTATGACCAGATTGCTACATGGTCTTCGCCAGTGCTCGACACAAGTGATTTTAGTCCTTGGGCAAGGAAAATGCTTCTGGAATGGGCATTGAGAGACCCTGTCAGCCAGAAGGAAATTAACCGTAATGACTCTATTTACAAGATTCAGGGCAACCGTAATCCATTTATTGACCATCCCGAATATGCTTGGAAAATATGGGCTTATGTCAAATTCAACTCATCGCCAGTTACAGCCGTTAATCCTGGTTCATATTATTCTTATTGGATAAAGCTCACTGGACCGGACACAACAAAATTCAGCGCAAAGGTTATCTCTGCACCTTCATGGCTCAATTTCGATTCCATTGCACCAGCAACTTATCATTTATACAGCAGCGCACCAGTCAATCAAACAGGTGATTATCAAATACAACTCATGGCAGTAAATTACCTCGACACGGCTGTACAAGAATACACTCTGTCTGTTGCACAAGGCGCCAGTGAGCAAGTGTTCAAAGAGACATTTGACAATTGTCCACTCACAGGCTGGACCGTCTATA
>JALWCU010000100.1 GCA_027015275.1 Bacteroidales bacterium
GTGTGAAGCATACATTCTACAGATATGCACAACTTAACAATGAAAGGTACAAAAAGCCAAAATTTTAGATAAATAATCCTCCCAAATCAATCCAATCTGCAAATTTTCATTTTTTACCCCACTGTAGCACCACTTACTAAATTACTCTTACAACCCATCTGAAATATACTTTTCGTATAAAAAAACTCAAAGGAGTCTGATATGGACCACAAAACAACGAATCGTCTGATGAGACTATCAGAAGTACAACGCTTGACCGCTCTTCCAAAGAGCAGTATTTACCATCTGATGAAGCAAAACGACTTCCCACAGCCTTTGAAGCTATCGAAAAGAACAGTGGCTTGGAAAGAGAGTGATGTGTTGGAATGGATAGAGAGTCGTGAAAAGGTAGCTAAGGTAGAGGAGTCAACATGAGTGGTAATATTGATATGAAAAAATTACGCCAAACTATCAAGATTGTGACAGCAGATTCGGATGTCAATATTCGTTTGCTAAAGCGGATTGGAATCGATACTACAAAAGATGGTTTTTTCAAAGTACGCCCGGAGGAGAGAACTCCATCTTGCAAGATAAACAAAGATGGTTCGTTCCATGATTTCGGTTCCGGTGAGCATTATGCCGACATAGTGTCACTGCTCTATGACGGTTATAAGGCTTTTGATTCGCTGCCTGACACAATGCGCTGGCTATGCGTAGAGCTGGGGTTGAAATAGGAGGAAAACATGAGTCTTGTACCTAATATAGATGCAAGCCTTTTTAAATTGTCAGATGAGCAAAAAAAGGCTCGAAGTAGAGAAACAAGCTACAATGTAACTCTTATACAGCTTGAAAAAGAGTTTGACGCTTTTGAACGGATAGATAGGAACGACAAAGAGCACAAAGAAGCTCTAAATGAGCTGTTTCCCTCATATCTTCTTGGAGAGTGCGATGAGTTTGACTTGGAGCTTTTTTCAAGTATGAGCAGATTCGATAGACGCTCCAATTCTTTCGTAGTGGGGTGTTTTGAAAATCAACCATTCGACTTTGTGCTTTTATCTTACAAATGGCGCTACAAAGATGGCATCAAGTGGAAAACAAGAGCCGGTACAAGTCCAAACAGTACACCGCTTGTGCGCATATACACAGATAATGAGCCCATATATATTATAGAAGGACATAGGGATGCATTGACAGCCGTTTTACTGGGTCTTGATTTTATAATGATTCCGTATGCAGGGTTCAAACTCAGAGAGCCAGAAAGTTTACAAAAAGAGGTAGATGGCAGAGATGTCATTTTTCTTGTAGAAGATGGTGCAGCGTACAAATGTATGTACGAGGTGGCGGAACAACTAAAAGAGACTGCTAATAGAATTCAACTGATTGAATTGAGTAATTCAGACAGAAAAATGGACTTGAGTGATTTCGCTCAACAATATAATCATATACAGGAGGTTAAAGATGTCTTGCAAACCAGAAGAT
>JALWCU010000101.1 GCA_027015275.1 Bacteroidales bacterium
GTACAAATCACAGAAGAGTTTAGTGTTGATGATTTTCTTAGGCCTGTTGATTTACAATAGCCTAAAGATATACTCAAATAAGGCAGGGTTAGAGAAAAATAAATCCTCGCCAGCAGCTTAGGATAAGTCAAGAAATAGCAGATATAAAGTAAGTGAAGTTATATGTTTATTAGTAAAATATTATTTGCGAGAAGTAAAGTTAGTTATACTTATTAAAATATTACACCAAATGTTATGAAATTTTATACGAAAAATGTAAATGAAAATAGCACGCCGTCAATCGAACGACGTGCTATTTTTTTATAATTTGGTTCTAATTTCCGATTTTTTTCAAAAAACCTTTTTGTATTAGTTTGTTATATTTTTATCAAAGTCACTTTCACGGTTTAGAGAAAAATCATTCTTAAGATATTGATACCCATACAAATAAAATGCTGTTCTATGGGTTCAGCTTATTAGTTTTCTCGTCTGGAAAAATGATTTTGGGCTTGAAATTTTTTGCTTCCTCTGGCGTCATCCAGGCATAAGAGACGATGATTATTATATCGTCTAGTTCTGCTTTGCGGGCAGCAGGACCATTGAGGCATATTTCTCCGCTGCCACGCTTGCCTGTGATAACATAGGTCTCGAACCGCTCGCCGTTGTTGAGGTTGAGCACCTGTACTTTTTCGCCTTCGATAATATCAGCGGCTTCCATTAGTTCTGGGTCAATAGTGATACTGCCGATGTAGTTCAGGTCTGCTTCTGTAACACGGACACGGTGTATTTTGGATTTTAGTACTTCTATGTACATGACTTTGAGTTTTTTACAAACTAAAGATACAGAAAAATTGTGTTTAAATCTACAAAAAATTAGTTAAATTCAACGTTGTCTATGAGCCTTATTTGTCCGCAATAAGCGGCTATCAGTCCTATTTTTTTATCTGCTTCGTACCAGTTTTCTATTGGCAGTAAAGTGTTGGCATCAGCTATTTCGAAGTATTCTACCTTTAGATGTGGGTTTTGGTTTATTGTGTCAATAACGAAATTTTTTAGTTCCTCGATGGTCATTGTATTTGTGCTGGATAGTTCACGTGCACGGAAGAGCACCTGCGATATGAGTGCAGCACTTTTTCTTTCCTCTGGACTGAGTAGCAAGTTTCTGGAGCTCATTGCCAGGCCGTCTTTTTCACGGATAATAGGGCATGGTATTATTTCTATGTCGAGCTCTGGCATGTATCGATGTACAAGCTCACGAATGATAAGATATTGCTGATAGTCTTTTTTGCCAAAATATGCCCGTGTGGCTGGAATGACTTGGAAGAGCTTGCTTACTACTTGTGCCACTCCGTTGAAATGTCCTGGACGGTGTTTGCCCTCGAGGATTTTATCCAGATGACCAAAGTCGAATTGACGTGTATCTGGCTCAGGATACATTTCTTTTTCGTCAGGGGCAAAGAGTATGTCCACTTTCTCGGCTTCGAGTTTCTCAATATCCTTGTCCAGCATACGTGGGTAGTGCTCAAGGTCTTTAGGGTCGTTGAATTGTGTGGGATTGACGAATATGCTCACTGCTGTTATGTCATTATCTCGCTTCGAACAACGCATCAGAGAGAGATGACCTTCGTGCAGAGCCCCCATAGTTGGTACGAATCCTACTGTCTTACCCTGTCTTTTAAGTTCATTGATACGTTCAGTGGCTTCCTTGCGGGTTTTATATATTTCCATGATTGCGTTTTTTTTTAGAGTTTCATTTTATACAAAGTTAACAAAATATGTGGTTAAAATCTGAAGTTTAACCCTGCGGAAAAAAGAAAAAATGTATGATGTTCAACAAAGTCGGATGCCAAAGGAAGAAAAGACATTCCTATTGTCGTGTAGAAAAAGATATTTTTGTAGCCCATGCTCAGATGTATGTTGGGTTCGAGGCTCGGTGTGATATTGGTGTTATTTTGACCGGAAAATTTTACGATTCCCACAGTGGCGCTACTGCTGATTAGGAAAAAGTCATTTTTTATGCCAATGGCTGGCTGCACAAAGAATTTAGCTGTTTTTACTGTGTCGATTATATTGTTTTTGAAAAAATTCTCTCCACAGCCATATCCAGCATAAATTTCGTATCTGAATTTTTTTGTCTTATTGTAATAACCAGCTGCTATCTGTCCATAGCGTGTTGCATAGCCTGCTGTGTCTGTCATTTTCCACAGATAAAGCAGGTTTGATTGCAATCCAATGTTTTTTGTAATAGCATAAGCTGGCTGAAGCTCGTATCCAAATCTGCTCATCCCCAGTGATATATCAGCCTCTCCTTTGTGAGAAAATAAAGATGTGTGATTTGTCGTTGGGAAGTAGGGTGTCTTGCATGCAACGAAACTAAAAATTAATATTAGAAAAAAAATTTGTTTTTTTGTCATTGGCTTTGTTTTTGGCAAAAGTAAGCTTTAGATAGTTTAAAATCAATTGTATAAAATGGATTTTTGTGGATTTGTGGCTGATAGTATGAAGTGGGCTAAGCTTTATTATCACAACCCAGATTTTATTTATCATCTCAATGGTACCAAAGATAAAGTTTTTCTGACCTTTGATGATGGACCTACGGCTCGCAATACAGAGTGGATACTCAAGACTCTGGATAAGTATAAAGCCAAGGCGAGCTTTTTTATGATTGGTAATAATATAATGCAGCATCCTTCTCTGGTTCGGGAAATTGTACAGCAAGGGCATAGCGTTGGTAATCACACTTTTAATCATGATAAAGGTTTTCGAACAGGACTGATGACGTATGTTCAGAGCGTGCGAAAGACACAGGAGTTATTGCCAGAGGGAAGTAATCTTTTTCGTCCGCCTTATGGCAGAATCCGCTTGAAACAGGCACGGTCAATCCAGCAAATGGGCTTGAAAATCGTTCTCTGGTCTGTGATAAGCTGTGATTATGAAGTGCGTATTAGTCCTATGCGTTGTTATAATCTAGTGCACAGACGTATAGGCAAGGGTAAGATTATTGTTTTTCATGATAGCCTGAAAGCCGAGAAAAATATGCGCTATGTGCTTGAGCGTGTGCTGGATGAATACTCAGAGAAATATAAGTTTGAAGCGATCAGGTTATGATGGGATTATTTTTTTTTTGCGTAAAACAACAAAAGCGGCGTCCCTTGGGCGCCGCTTTTGTTGTTATGTAGTAAAGCAGGGTTATTCTGCATTATTGGCTTCTACTTTTTCGCTGATTCTCATCTTGTAGAATGAACGCCATACAAAGTACAGAGCAATGATAAAGAATGCGCCACCAGCCCATGGTGCAATGCTGTGGAACTTAGGAACAATCGAAATCTCCATTGCCAGAAGGCCAAACAGCGTAGTAAATTTAATGATTGGGTTCAATGATACGGAAGAAGTATCTTTGAATGGGTCGCCCACTGTATCACCAACTACTGTAGCATCATGAAGCTCGGTGCCTTTTTCCTGCAAGTCAACTTCTACGACTTTCTTGGCATTGTCCCACGCGCCACCTGCATTTGCCATAAATATAGCCTGGAATAGTCCAAAGAAAGCTATTGATATTAAGTAACTTACAAACAGGGCAACGGGTGCATTTGTTTTGACCGGTGCAGCCAGAAATGCAAATGCCAATGCAAATGAAAACAATGCAACGAAGATGTTAATCATACCTTTCTGAGCATAAGTAGTACAGATATGAACAACTTTGTTTGAGTTCTCAGGAGATGCCTTTTTCGGGGCATTGGGGTCAAGGTTAATGTTTCGTTTGATGAAGTCAACAGCTCTGTATGCACCAGCTACAACAGCTTGTGTCGATGCACCTGTAAACCAATAAACAACAGCACCACCAAGCAAGAGACCAAATATTGTGAATGGATTAAGAACACTCAAGAGGCTACTTGGATCGATGCCGAGCTGATTTTTTATCAAAAGGATAAGCGAGAAAATCATTGTTGTTGCGCCTACAACAGCAGTGCCGATGAGCACTGGTTTCGCGGTGGCTTTAAATGTATTTCCGGCTCCGTCGTTGCTTTCGAGGTAGAATTTAGCTTTTTCGAAGTCTGGTTTGAAACCAAAGTCTCTTTCGATTTCTTCTTCAATACCTTCCTGTTCTTCTATCAAAGAAAGTTCGTAAATGGACTGGGCATTGTCTGTTACTGGTCCATAGCTATCTACAGCGATTGTAACAGGTCCCATACCGAGCATACCAAATGCTACCAGACCGAATGCAAATATTGTTTGATAGCCCATGAACTCTGCCAAACCATGCTGTGCTGCCCAGTAAGCTATGAACATCAATACGAAGAATACCATGCCGAGCCAGAAAGCACTAAAGTTACCTGATACAAATCCAGACAAAACGTTCAGAGAAGCACCACCTTCGCGAGAAGCCTGGACAACTTCGTTAACGTGTTTTGATTTTGGACTTGTGAAAATCTTAACAAATTCTGGAATTAAAGCAGCAGCTAATGTGCCTACAGAGAAGATAGTAGCGAGCAACCACCATAGTTTGTCTCCATATTTAGCAGGGTTAACAATCCAATAGC